>JABLXV010000004.1 GCA_013177895.1 Brevinematales bacterium
CGGCGCCCTGGTGGAACGCTTTCATATTCTGGAATATTTGCGTTAGTTCATAGATTCCGACGAAAAGAAACATCGAACCGATCAGTGAAACTAAAAATTTCCGCATGATATACGTATCTAATTGCGTCCATCTTAATTCTTTTGCCTTTCTAATAAAGTATTCTTTAGAAAGATTCTTAAAGAATTCTTTCATGGCCTCAATTTGTATTTTTAAATATTTGCTGAATTTTTTAAAGACGATACCTATTTTTTTGAACAAATTTTACTCCCTGATCTTTCTTGAGAACATATAAATACCGACTATCAGAAAAATCAAATTCGGAATCCATACCCCGTACATCGGAAGCGTCTGCTTGGTGACCAGATCGTCGATAAATACCTTGATTCCGTAAAAGAACAGCATGATTAAAAGGCTTATCTCGAGCCCCTCGTTTCTTCCGCTACGCACCTTAAAAATACCGAACGATAGACAGATAAACGCGAAAACAAACGAAGTAACCGGCATCGCGTATTTTTCCTGAAATTTCATCATTTGAAACGAAGGCAGGCCTTTTTTATAACTATCGATAACCTGCTGAACCTGCTGGATATTCTGCTTCATTCCCTGTTCCAATAATTCGGATTGTTTCTTCTTTGCCGCGATAGTCTGCTTATTCGTTTCATTTTTCGTATCTTTCTCAAAATTTTTCCATGTATCCTCAATCGTCTTTTTGTAGTTTACTAAAAGTTTTTCCTGCTGGGAAACAGCCTCCCAAATCCCCTTCGAGCGTTCGGTAATATCCTGCTTGAGCTCGTTCAAACTCATCGTATCGGGACTTTTATTGTAAAACTCCTGCGGAAGCTGGACAAACCTGTTGATCGCGAGATATTTGAAGGACGCGACAAAGAAATGCTGCTCCTTCTTTCCGTCGTCGCCTATGGAGGTATTCACTTCCGACATACTTCCGTTTATGAATTTCAGGATATAATGCTCGGGGTCTTCAGGGTCGGAGAATATCCTTCCCTTTTCCGCCTCGATCGTACGCCGTCCCGATATATCGATCAGATGGATATCATACAGAACCTGCCAGTCGTCTTCCTGTTCCATCCGAGAAAAATTCAGCTTGAAACCCCCGAGTTCAAGGAACTGATTCTCCATCAGCTCGACGGCGGGTTTCTGGGACATAATTTTTGCCTTGAGCTGAAGATAATTCATATTCGCGGGCATTTCCACCTGGTCTTTGAAGTAGAACGCGAAGAAACCGATCAGTACCCCGAAAACCAGCCCCGGCCTGATAATACGAAGCGCGGATATCCCGCACGATTTTAATGCCACCATCTCGCTGTCCATCGAAAAACGTCCCATAGTCAGGAGATAGCCCGGAAGCACCGCGAACGGTATAGAGAATGATAGTAGAAACGGCATGAGATTGAATAAGAGAAGCATTACCTGATTGAACGGCACATTATATTCGAAGTAGTACTTCGCCAGAAAAAATAGCTCGTTCAGCATAATCAGGAACGTAAAAAACGCAAGCCCGAACAGATAGTTTGGTATGAGTTCCTTATAAAAATACAGATCGTAACGGGATAAGAAACCTTTTTTAATAGCGTCCCTTATTCTTTTCCATAGCTTCTTCAAAAACACCCCCTAACCTAAATACGATGAAATTAAGCCCACAAAATAGACTGCGTTCGCGGCGATAAAGACCAGTATCAAACCCAATGGCACCAGCATCAGCCCGAACGATTTGGAAAGCGAGAGTCTGGCCGCAATCGAGATTGCCTTGAGTTTCAGGATATAGATTAAAACTGTAGCCGAGAAACTGATAATACTATATATCGGAGCCGAAACCGAAGGAATTGTTTTTATAAGAAGCGCCGCGGGGAGAATAAAACAATACAGGAAATCAGGAAATAAAACGAGACCCGCGAGCTGTTCGGCCTTCACTTCGGGACGAGTCCGGTTGATAATAAAAAAAACCAGCGCGATAAAAATGAATAATAAGAAATAGTTCATAAACACGCGGTAGAATACATACGAGATAAAAAAGCTGAAACTTCCTATCAGCTGCCCGCCGGAGAATAACGCGTCGGCAACCGCGAACGAGACCTGTCCGATCAGGGACAGGATAATACCGATATAGAATATCCGTTCCTGGTAACGGAAATAGACTTCCTGCAGCGTCCGAAACGGCTTAACTATCAGTCCGAGCGACGCAAAAGCGATATCGTAGTTTTCAGTCATGCTTCATCCTAATGTATATATAGGTAGTACACCGGGGACATACTATTCTCGATCCCCAATCCGTCCGCGACGGGTATCAGGTTGACCGAGGCTTTCTGCGGGGGAACATTCCCCATCAGCGACGATAACATATCCATGATGTTGTTCATGTTCTGCTTGAGGTTGACCACATTGGGCTTACCCGCTATGCCCGCCAATTCGGCGGCTTTATCCACCGCATGATGGAAATCTCCGAGTTCGTCGACAAGCCCGACGGCAAACGCCTGCTGGCCGGTAAATATCCGCCCGTCGGCGATCTTCGCGAGTTGCTTCTCGCTCATCTTGCGCCCTTCGAGGACGGCGTTAAAGAACTGGCGGAACGAGTCCATGATGACCGCCTGCAGGAGGGCTTTTTCCTCCGGGGTCATCTGGCGGTAGAACGCGAGACTGTCCTTGAACTTCCCGCTTTTTATCACATTATACCCGATGCCGAATTTCTGAAAAATGCCGCTGAGGTCCATTCCGCTCATAATGACGCCGATACTCCCGGTCAGCGTGCCGGGGTTCGCGACAATCAGGTCGGCGGCGCACGCGATATAATACCCGCCCGATGCGGCAATATCGCCCATCGAGACGACCACCTTCTTACCGCTGTTTTTCAGCCGCTTGATCGCTTCGTAGATTTCCTGCGTCGCGGCGACAGTTCCGCCGGGAGAATTTATCCTGAGGATGACCGCTTTCACATTCGGGTCGTCCTCCACAGACTTCATCTGCGCGATCCATTGCTTCATCCCGGAACCCTGCCCGAACGGCGATGCATTACCGCCGCCGAACGAGATGGCCGAATCGATATCCACTACCGCGATTGTGTCAGGGCCTTTCATCATCCCGCCGCTAGCGCCGAATGACTGGGATTTTGTTAACGCCGACGAGACCACCAGGTAGATACCCGCTGCAAGCGATAAAGAGAAAAGTACGATCAGTACAATTAGCGGGCGTTTATTGTTTTCCATTAATCCTCCCTATTTCTGAAACAGCGTGTCTTTGGTGGTCGTATTGTATAACGCGAGCACCTTCCCGAACCATGCGCCGAATTCGCTATTCGTATAAATCCCGTCGATACCCGCTTTCTGAATTTCATACGAGTACTCTTCCTCGATATTATTCAGGGGTTCGCCGAATAGTTCGCTCCATTTATCGGTCGAGAACGGTACTTTCCCGAATTCGACCAGCCGGTCTTTCCCGTAACGCTCCACCACGAAACGCACGAAATCCGCCATCTGCGGGAGTGTCACCGCCTGCGAGAATACCTGATCCAACTCCTGGATATTAAAATATCGCGGGTCGTTATCCATCAGTTCCTGTACCGATATGAACAAAACCTGCTGGTAGAGATAACGGCAGATGACGCGGTATACCTGATCCATCTCCTTTCGGGTGAGCTGGAATTTCTGGAAAAGGACTTCGAAGTCGCGTATCCTGATGATACGGTATTGCTGGGATTTTAACAGTTGGGATATGAAATCGTCATGGGTAAAGCTATCCAGCACCCGTTTTTCCCATTCGTACTGGATGATTCCGAAGATGACCGCTTTATTATCGAGTGCCGCGAAATAATCCGTGCCCGCCTTGAACATCGCGGTATAAAGTTCGGGGTTTTCGCCGAGTTCGATGATAATATTCCCCGCCTTGGAAGGGGAATAGCCGTTCCAGACCGCAATCATGCCCTCGAAGAATTCCGCGTAGGTCAGCGCAATCTCCGGGGCGGATACGTAGTGGATTTCCACCGACGGCGTTGTGCCGACGATGATGCTCTTCTTTAACGGGTCGTGAACAGTTTTATGTCCGTAATTCCATTGCGAACCGCAGGATACTGTTAAACCCGTCAGTACTATAAAAAATAAACGCTTCATGATTATCCTCATAAAAACATCAATTTGAAGGTATATTGTAATGTACAGCCGCTTTTCTCGCAAGGAGAGGGTTTCTATTATTTACCTTTTTGTATCATATAACCTAAATCGACATATTCGAACTCTTCACGCTTGAGGCGCGCGAGCCAATTCATCATATCCTCGTAGGTTTTTACACCTATGAATAGGTTGGGCTTATCCGTGACAATAGCTTTAAGATATTCGCAGGAAACCGTCTGCCCGGCGGGAAGCATCGCGATATAATTCACCCCTTTCGACTTATCTTCCTTTGTCGGGAGCACGAGTTCCTGATTCGCCTCGATCTTATTCTGCCCGGATTTCATATAACTGTGCGGATACACCGGGTAGACCATCCCGTCCTCCGCCACTGAGAATATATATAAATACCCGGCCTGCTGTACCTTGACGCTGATACGGATTGCCTCGTTCTCGACGAAAAAGCTCTTATTAATCGATGCATCGAGGAAATAGAGCGGTTCGCCGCTTCCCTCGATCGGCATATACGCCGCCTTCATAACAACCGAGTATTCCCGCGCCGCAAGATTATTCTCGATTACCGCGAGCAGTTTCTGCTCGGTGATTACCCCGAGGGACACGCAGTTCTGCGAGTTAAAGATCAGCGTGGACGACTGATTCTCCCCGGCTTTCATCTTCTTAAAGATGTCCGTATAATGCTGGGCTTTCTGGTTCTTCATCCCGAGAATGATTTCGATCGCCTTCGCCATCGCGCCCTTTTTCGCGTTATCAATACTTTCGCTTTCGCCCATCTCATACTTCGCCTTGACATAGATATACCCGTTCGTCTCGATAACAGCGTTATCGTCCGGGTTCGCGATCAGATTTTTAATAATCGTCTCCTCGGGTACGGTGTTTCCCGCGAATACTACTCCGCATACCAGAAGAAATGCCGCGAATAAAAACGTCCTCTTTATCATACGAACCTCCGTTTGATTATTACCATCCCTTCACACAGAAAACCTTACCCTCCGCTGTTCCCGCGAACACATACCCCTCGTAATACGCCGGCGTCGAATAAAAACTATTTCCCGGGTACTCGAATTTCCATGCGAGCTTGCCCCCGCGTATCCCGAGTATCTCGAACCCGGTGGTCAGGTATACCGTATCTTTTACTACCACCGGCGCGGAACTCGGATTATAGAAAGTCAGAGCGTCCCAATACGTATGCCCGTCGTAGGCGTCATAACAACTGAGTCTGCCCCCGCTGTAAACATACACCTTTCCGCCGGACAGCGCCGGGGATGTGACCGCCATACTTTCCAGTTGGCGCATCCAGACCAGTCCGCCGGAATCCGCCTCAAGGCAGTACAAACGGTTATCGAGGCCGCCGACCAGCACATGATTCGCGTCCGCCGTCGGGGATGCGACTATGCTCTGCCCGGCCTGGTATGTCCATTTCAGCTTACCGTTCTTTCTATCGTAACAGTATACCTTACCTTTTACATCACCGACGACCACATTATCTCCTGATAACGCCGGGCCTCCGTCGTAAGCTCCGTCCGTCTTGGCTTTCCACTTCAGCGCCCCGTCGTTCATACCGAGGCAGTAGAGCATCCCATCGGTACTGCTGATATAGACCTCGTCCTCCCTTCCGCACGGCGTACCGATCACCTCGCCCGACGCGTGAAACTTCCATCGCACCTCGCCGTAATCGATAGTGAGACAATAGACATATCTGTCCTTACTGCCGATCACGAGAAGGCTGCCGTTCAGGTAGGGAGACCCCCCGATACTTTTCCCGGTAAGGAATTCCCATACCTTATTGCCCTTCTTCGCGTCGATACAGTATACTACACCGTTCTCCGCGCCGAAGTAGACTCTCCCGAACCACGGTACGGGCGCGCTTGCGATACCCTTTTTCGATTCCGTATCGAATACCCATAACGGCTCGGTAATCTCTTTTGAGAACATTACAGCGGAAACGGTTAGAAACCAGATTTCCAAAATAGGTAAAATTATTCTATTCATCATATTATTTTATCCTTGTATCGGGGTTTTATCAATTTTTATTTGCATCCCGGTTTTTTCTGCTTTAAAATAGTACCGAAAGGAGAATATTGTGAAACAATTTATCATTTTGTGTCTGACCCTGCTGTTTTTTTTATCCTGCGGAACGGGAACTTATTCTATCGGGGAATATAAAAAAATCATTGATCTATCTTTATCACCCGACGGCAGCACATTCTTTCTATACTATACCGGAAAAGATAACCGTCCCTACTATAATATCAACGGGAAATTGAATGGACCTTTTGATAGCGTCCTGTTCTACGGATGCAGCCCGTCCGGCGTCTTCTATACCGTCTGCCGGAAAGGGGATAAGTTCATCTTCGAGTATAATGGCGAAATCAGGGAAATATCCGCCGAACGGGTTGTTTCGGTCGAATTCCCGCCTTCCGGCGATAATTACCTGATCCGCGCCATCTCCGGTTCGAAACAATTCCTCATCAGCGGAGATACAATCATCGAGCCGTTCGATTCTTTCCAGGAGTCCTCCTTCTCGGAGGACGGTAAGCATTACGGGGCGGTAATCAAGACCGCAGGCGTCTATCAGGTACTGGTCGACGGCCGGATTCAGGGCGACTATACCTACGCGGCTGGAATAAAGTTCTCCCGCGAAGGCGCGGTATGGGGATACTCATTCGCTCTTGCAACCAACTCCGCGGTACTAGTTAACGGGCAGATTATCGCCGAGATTCCCCACCCCTCCGGGCCGTATATCTCTCACGATGGGAAATCCGTTTATTATGCATCATGGGGTGAGAAGAGCATCGATATTCTATCGAATAAAATCAGCGTCATGGAGATTCCCACTGAAAAAAATACCCTGCTGATTGACCTGTATCTCGCGGGGGACGGATCTATCGCGGGATATACGCTCGGTAATCCGGAAAATTTCACAACCGTGATCGGCGATAAAACCTACGGGCCGTTCGATAAATGGTACGGGAAAATAGCGGTGTCGCCCGATGCCAAGCATTACACATTCTATTACGAGGATAATGACTTAGGATACGTCAACTTGGGAGGTAAGATTTATGGGCCTTATGCCGCTGAGGGATATGGCAATATTGACTTATCCCCGGATGGCGGGAATTTTTTCGCGCTTCATTTCGGGGAAAACGCCGTGCAATGGATTGCGTCGGCAAACCGCGACTACGGGCCGTTTCCGATAATCGAGAAATTCCACCCGTCGCCGGATTATTCGAATTGTATCGTCGTGTATACCGATATGACGTCGCATATGATTCATTTTAACGGTCAGGATATTGTCACAAATGATAAAATCTGCGATGCGTTGATTCTTTCAAACGGATACATCCGTTACGCGGTAATCGAAGATGATAAGGTGATGATAAAGGATTGGATGGTATCCGGCAATTAAAGCTCGTCGATAATAATATCGCCCTCATGCTCGTAGACCATCACTACACGATGGGTTTCGATAAACCGGAACGCGAAGTGCTGGTATCCCCCGAAAACTTTCCCGTTAATGTTGAGATAGGTCAAACCGTCTTTTTTATAGATGAAGCCGAACGATTCGCTATCGTCGGAAAAACGCGGCGTCTGTACCCAGTCGTATCCGCCGAATACTTCGTCTCCGACATTGACGAACCATATACCGTTATCGCGGTAACGGAACGCGCACTTAGAACCGTCGGGAGAAAACACCGGTTCCCGTTCGGC
Source organism: Brevinematales bacterium (assembly GCA_013177895.1). Classification (GTDB taxonomy): domain Bacteria; phylum Spirochaetota; class Brevinematia; order Brevinematales; family GWF1-51-8; genus GWF1-51-8. The sequence goes on from JABLXV010000004.1 coordinate 7,846, forward strand.
GGATGAATCTTCATTATTCCGATAAATAGGATGATCGAGTTCCACGCTCACCTTCCCGAAAATATGTTGAATTAACAGATCCGGCAGAATACCGTTCCCCTCAGAATTCTTTCCGATGATTTTATCGGCAGAAACCGATAAGAACTATCCGCCCGCGAAAGATTTTGTAATAAAATTTTTCCGTCCTAAATATTCAATCTAAAAGTTGACCATTATCCCGAATGGCATTATCATATTTAGGATAAAATCGGTACTATGCTGGATATATTATATTAGAGGTGCGTCATGTCTTCGTACTATCTCAGTTTCGAAAAGCCGATAGAGGAAATAGAAAAGAGTATTGCTGAACTGAGGGAATCTCATTCCAGCAATAAAGACGTAGATTTTTCAATCGAGGTCGATGAGCTTGAAAAGAAGCGGGAATACCTGATCAAGACAATCTATGAAAACCTTACCCCGTGGCAGGTAACCCAGGTCGCCCGTCATCCCGAGCGCCCTACTTTCTCCGATTACCAGAAGCTGCTATTTGACGATTTTATCGAGTTACACGGCGACCGTCTGTTCCGTGACGATCCCGCTATCGTAACGGGGTTCGCCCGAATCGGTAATGAGAAATTTGTCATAGTCGGCGAAGATAAAGGGAAAGACACTAAAGAAAAAATCCGCCGGAATTTCGGTATGCCCAATCCCGAAGGTTATCGTAAGGCGATGCGTATCATGCGACTCGCAGAGAAATTTAAAAAGCCCATCCTCACGCTGATCGATACCGCGGGGGCGTATCCCGGGATCGAGGGCGAGGAACGCGGGCAGGCAGAGGCTATCGCGCGCAATTTATTTGAAATGTCGGGGCTGAAAACTCCCGTGATATCGGTGGTAATCGGCGAAGGCGGAAGCGGCGGAGCGTTAGCTATCGCGGTCGCCGACCGTGTCCTCATGCTCCAGAACTCCATCTACTCCGTTATATCGCCCGAATCATGCGCATCCATTCTTTGGCGCGACGCGGGTCTCGCGGAACGCGCGGCGGAAGCGTTGAAAATGACCGCCCCCAACCTGATAAAACTTAAAATTATCGAGGAAATTATATCCGAACCGATGGGCGGCGCTCATCGAGATGTCGCTATGACCATGAAGAATGTGCGTACTGCTGTCCTGAAGCATCTTTCCGAACTAAAACGCATCTCCGCTCCTAAACTTATCCAGAAAAGATACGAACGCTTCAGAAAACTCGGCGCGTTCGAAATCGTAAAATAAACCGTATTCCAAATATATTCGGAGGATGAAATGGCAAATCTGCAGACGCTCTTAACCAAAATGGAGGAACATCACTCATTATTCGAGGACGAGATCAGAAAACTCTCAGTCCCCGTATGTAAGGCTTTTGTTAAGAACGGTAAAATTGCGCCTTCTTCTTTTAAAATAACGGATCACGTGCTCGGCACCAAAGACGTCCAGAAAGTCAACGAGCATTTTAAGAAATGCGCCGGGAATTCCGGTAATAAAGTTCTTGAAGCGGTACAGGGCGAGGGAGAGCACTCCGGTCTGCGGGTCGCGGTACTGTTCTCCGGCGGGCCTGCCGCCGGCGGCCATAATGTCATAGTCGGTATCAAAAAGGCTCTCGGCTCGAAGAACACCCTGCTCGGCACTGTCGCCGGGCCGAAAGGTCTCCTCGCAGGAGAATTCTTCGAAGTGACTGAAGACGCGGTAAACGGTATCATCAATACCGGCGGCTTCGATTTCCTCGGTTCCGACCGCACGAAGATTAAAACCGACGAGCAGTTCGCCAAAGTTAAAAAAGTTGTAAAAGAACATAAATTGGATGGTATTATCGTAGTGGGCGGAGACGATTCGAACACCAACGCCGCAGTATTGGCCGAACTCCTGTATGACGATGGGGTCAAAGTGATCGGCGTACCCAAGACGATCGACGGCGACCTCCAGATCGGGAACATTCTCCCTATTTCGTTCGGGTACGACACCGCTACTAAAATATACTCCGAGATGGTCGGTAATATTTTGCAGGATACCCCTTCCTCGCGCAAATACTGGCATTTTATCAAGCTGATGGGGCGCTCGGCGAGCCATGTCGCGCTCGAGGTAGCGTTGCAGACCAAACCCGCGCTCGCGCTGATATCCGAAGAAATCTACGAAAAGAAGATGTCGCTCGACCAGATCGTTTCGAATATAGCGAATACAATCGCGCTTCGCGCCGCGTCTGGAATCAATCACGGGGTCATCCTGATCCCCGAGGGACTGATCGAGTTTATCCCCGAAATGAAGGATATGATTACCGAACTGAACGAGGTGATCGCGAAATACCATGAAGACCTCGATGAATTACAGCTTCCCGAAAAGAAGGACTTCGTATATAAGCAGCTCTCCGCCGATTCGGCCAAATTGATGGCGTCGCTGCCGGGAGCAATTGAAACCATGCTCCTTCTCGAACGTGACTCCCACGGCAATCTCCCGGTATCCCAGATACCCACCGAGAACCTGATGATCCAGATGGTCGAGGATAAGCTCCATATGATGCAGAGGCATGCGGACGACCGGCATCATCTCGGATTGGACGAGGCGCAGGAAGCGAAATTTTTAAAGTTCAAACTTTCGACCCTCAATCATTTTTTCGGTTATGAAGGACGCTGCGGCGCTCCTACGCTGTTCGACGCCGCGTACTGCCTGAATCTCGGCTTGCTCGCGGGTTCGCTTATTCTCGACGGGTATACCTGTTATATCGCGGCGATAACCGATCTCGACAAAGGCGGTAAGGCTCTCGCGCTCCCGTTAACGGGACTCCTCAATATAGAAAGACGTCACGGCGCGGATGAGATGGTGATCGAAAAAGCGCTGGTCAAAATCAACTCCCCGGCGTTCCAGTTCTACGAGGAGCGCAGGACGATCTGGGCGAGAAGCGACCATTTTTCGAGCCCCGGGCCGCGTCAGTTGTGGGGGCCGACAGCGCATCAGATGCCCTATACGGTCGCGCTGAACCAGGGTTACGGTTCGCTGATATTCAATCTCGGCGACCCGCATTCGTTAACATAATCGATAAATAGAGAGACGGGGCGGGTATGAAACGATCGATAATTACTGTTGCGTTTTTTATTGCATTCGGTGTGATTACTCTCTTCTCCCAGAGCGGGCCGGGAACCGGGCAGATTATCCTGCCGGATCCTGAAATTACCATAGAAGATAAAAGTAAAATAGATTTCATCGAGTCGGGCGATACCTCGTTGACCGATATGGGGATGAACCTGACGGGCATCGATCTCGAGGAATTAGCCACCAGCCGCATCAGTGAAAAGATACAGAGCCTGTTATTGCCCGATTTCGACGGCAATACCAACAAAGCTCTTTCCCTTAATTCCCTCTCATACTTCAGGTTATTCTACGGCAGATACGATAATCTCCTCATCGATTTCAATCTCGGTAAAAGCGCCGGGGTGATGAACTACCTGATCACTTACCTGCGGAATAAACGCGGCGGCGCGGGCATAGGCTCCGATACCTACTTCAATACGGAAATGACTATCGACGATCTCAACGCCGGATTCCTGTTCTCGATCAGCGATAAGCTCGACCTGAACCTGAATATGGGTTACTACGAGCGCGTGAACGGACTCTACCTCAATCCCTTTTTCCTACAGGAATCTAAACTCAGCGTACCCGTAAAAGCCGAATTGGTCTACCATATCGATATGGTCTCCCGTTTAAAGATGCAGATTTTCTATCAGGGGCTGTGGCTGGCTCATAAAAGCCTCACCAACTCTCTCGGGTCAATCTTCTCGGAAGCGGGTATCAATCTATTCTTCCAGTCGAATTACAGCAAAGATAATTATTTTAAGCTCACCGCGGAATACTTTATGTTCAGTCAGGAGACGAACCGGAAGCACCAGTTTGCCTTCTCAGGACTGGACCGTTTTCCTATCATCAAGGGTATTTCTCTCGAGGTCGGCGCGCATTTATTCGTCTATTCCGAGAAGCCGGTATTCTGGTATCCCGACGCATCTATCAATATCCAGATATCGAACTTTATGTCTATCAGCGGCGGTATCACCGGGAAGCAGGATGCGTTCGCTATCAACGAAATAATCGCCAATAATCAACTGGATTATACCAATGTCACCCCGCTCGAACGGTGGACGTACTTCGGAATGATCGATATTTTCCCGTTTAAGGCGTCGAAACTGAACCTTACCGCATCGTACCATACCTATGGGAACTTTATGAGCTGGGTTTACTCCGGCGCGCGGGACTTGTATTTCCCGGCTATACTTACGAATATCCAGATGGGCGAGCTGAAAGCGTCTTACGAGATGCTGATTACCGAGAATCTGATGTTGAATATATCCTATACCTACTTCCTGACCTCATCGACCAATCTCCTGCTATGGAGCCGCGATACAGGAAGCATCAGCATCAATCTCACAGTGCCCGCTTGGGGATTTGTCGCGCAGACTAAAGCGGCCTACCGTTCGGAAATGCTGGTCATTCCCGGGGTAACTATTCCCTATACGGTGACATGGGATCTGCAATTATCGCAGGCTATCAATAAGGAAATTTATCTCCAGTTGGATTTAAAAAATTTACTGAATATGGCGGGCTACGAGAAAATTCACATTCCGAATTCCGGGTTCAGCTACAATTTTGGAGTAAAAATTCTGTTATAAACCAATTTTACGGAGGTTGTTATGAGAAAGTTTTTGTTGTTTGCTGTTTTAGGTTTAGTCCTGGTTGCTGGGCAGGTTCATGCGGACGGTACTCGTGCACTATCCATCGGTAGTCCGATCGCGTTGGTGGACGATACGTCGTTTATTAACACGTTCCCTTCCCGTTTGCAGAGTTTCCCGAGCGCCGTTTTCTTCGGCGCGATGAGCTCGACTATTGTTACCATGTTTCCCGGTATAGCGCTTCGTCTGAGCGACGCGTTCGCGATGATGTATATCTATGACCAGCCGGACGGATTATATGGCGGAACCATCCCCGCTGCATTGAATGCCAGAACCGGCGTAGCTTTAGGCACTGCTATGCACAGTCCTCTGAATCTCTGGTATGGTATGAAGATGGGTGGATTGCAGATTGGTATCTTCTATCGTCTTAGTTATTACTCCACTACTTCGGCAGAAGGCTTTAATACCAATACTGGTGTTGTCGATGCGAAAGATTACGGTACTTACTATCTCCATACAATTACTCCCGGTTTAACGATTATGATGGATGATAAGGGTTCCGCTCTCGATCTCGCTGTCAATGTCGGTCTTCAGTCCTTGAATAACATGGCAGAGAACGCAGGTACTACCAACATTGTTTATGCTCCCGGAATCAAACTTCTGGGCGCCACTGCTCAGTTGACCATGCAGTTAGTTCCTGAATTCCGTCTTGCGTTCCGTCTTAATGCATCTCACCAGAACAACAATTATGTCGATTATAACGTTCTTGCCGGAAGCAATACCACAAATGCTAATATCTTGAACCATGTAAATACCATCGGACTTACCGCTGGTTTCAAGTATCAGATCATTCCCGCTCTCGGCATCTATTTCGACCTGATCGGCCAGTTGTCCCAGACTTATAATGGCGCTACTATCGCTGATACACTCACCCTTCCTCCGTCGAATAATTTCGGCGCCGAGTGGGTAATAGATGCTTGGGCGTTCAGAGTCGGTATGAATACCCGCTATTCTCTTACAACGGTCAGCACTATTGTAGACGGACGCATATCCGGTAAGACCTATGCGAATGCTATCAGTTATACTCCTTATCTGGGTATCGGGTACAAGGCGCTTCCGTGGGCGATCAACTTCATCATCGACCCGCAGATATTCACTAAAACTATTCTTATCATATCTTCCGCGGCCAGCTATACTCCGATCGTCCGCTTCCAGTTGAATTACGTATTCTAAGAAGTATATTTTTGATAAAGACCCCGCTTTCTGCGGGGTCTTTTTTTATTTTCACGCCTTTTGATTTTTCCTAAAATCCATGTTATCATATCACCTAATCTCCAATAGGATAATTTATGAAACGAGTTTTATTTCTCATAGCGGGCTTTGTCCTTTTCGCCAATTCATTCTATGCCGTAGAGTTTCTTTCATCCGATAAGATCATACCCGGCATGAAAGGATACGGTATCACCGTCTTCCACGGATGGACGCCGGAACGTTTCGAAGTCGAGATAATCGACGTAATGAAGAACTCCGTGCCGGGCCCCAACGGCGACGTGATCCTTGCGCGATGTACGGGGAATATCCTCGATAAAAGCGGGGTGATCGCCGGGATGAGCGGATCGCCGGTTTATATCGACGGGAAGCTGATCGGCGCGGTTTCGTCGACATGGGCATACTCCAAGGATTCAATCGCGGGGATTACCCCGATCGCCCGTATGCTCGAACAGAAAGACCTGCACAATCCGGCCTATTTCTCCGGCAAGAGTTCCCTGAAGAAAATCGCCACCCCAATCGTCCTACACGGCGTATACGGAGACGCGAAGAAGATGGCGAACGATTTCTTTATGGAGAAAGGGTTTATGACTTGCGACGGGATCGGAGGCGGGATAAGTACCCCTGACGATAAAACCCTGCAACCGGGCGATTCTATCGCGATTAACCTTGTCGACGGGGATTTGAATATCGCCGCGATCGGTACGGTCACTTATGTTTCCAATAACGATATTTATATTTTCGGCCACCCGTTCGACCAGTTCGGGAACCTGCGTCTGCCGATATCCAAATCGTATGTTTATACGGTTATCCCGTCGATAGGGCTATCCTTCAAGCTCGGCGCGGGTTCGGAACCGTCGGGCAGTACGATATTCGACGGCGAGGCCGCGGTATACTGTCAGTCGGGCGCGGCTCCCACTATGATACCTTTGAAGGTGATTATCGATTCGCCGTCGGGTAAAAACGAGTTTAATTACCGGATTGCCGACGATAATACCTATTTTCCCATGCTCGCTTCCGTTGCGCTTTCTTCCTCGATGTCGCGCGTGATGGGGATAATGGATAATAAGACAATATCCTATGATTTCAGAATGAAACTCCTGATTGACGGAAAGGAAACAATTTTTACCAACTCCTACATATATTCCATCGACCCGAGCTTCTATTCATATATGTTTATGCTGATGGACTTACGATACTATTTCACGACCTTTATGAATACCGACCTTGCGAAAGTAAAAGTCCTTGTCGCGCAAGTACGTATCACTATCAGACAGGGCGTCAATTACTTCGTCATCAATGATGCGTTTTCCGACAAGCCGGGATATTTCCCCGGGGAAACGGTTAACGTGCATGTCATGATGCGGGAGTATCTTTCCGAAGTGAAATCGTACAGTATTCCGCTGACTATTCCAAAGGAAATTCAACCCGGCAAGTATAAAATATTTATCGCGAGTCAGCCATCGGTCTATTACCAGATCACTAAACTTTTTCCCGATATTGCGTGGGTGCAGAGTATGAAAGACCTGCTCCACAACTCTTCTATGTTTCTCGATAACACCATGCTTGAGGCTGTTTTTATCAGTATCGAGGACGGAGTGCAGCTATCGGATAAAAAAATGCCTAAGTTTCCGAACTCCTATATTTCATTATTAAATATAAAAAATATCGCGGATCGTTTTTATCTTTTCCCAAATCTTACAAAAGGGGATTTACAGTTTATGCATCCTATTTTCGGATTCCAGCAGTTGCAGATCAATGTTTATGAAGAAAAGAAACCTAAAAAACAAGAGTAAGGGGTCTCCGGATGCAGCCGAATTTTGAGAAAGTCCTTCATGGCGACCAACTGGACCGTTTTTGGACTATCCCGAATATGTTATCTATCCTGCGAATTATATTATCCGTCCCTATCGGTATACTGCTTTGGATGAATACCCCTGTGCATTATCTATGGGCATTTATCATCGTGGTAATTGCATATATCACCGACTGGCTCGACGGCTGGATCGCGCGCGCCACCAATTCGGAGAGCCGTTACGGGAAAATGCTCGACCCCATCGGCGATAAACTGATCGCGGCTGTTATCTCGCTTGTTTTATTAATTAACGGGCTATTTCCGTTATACCTCTTCCTGACTATCGTTATCCGCGACCTTGGAATAACTATAGGCGGGTTGTACGCGATCAAGCGTAAGAACCTTTTAGCTAACCCGAATATTGTCGGAAAAATTTCCACTCTGCTTCTCGGGATACTTCTCCCCTTCTATACAATCAAGTACTCAACTATCACCCTGCAGGGAGTATCATGGTTAAATACCGCCGTCGATATCGTTGTGATATACGGTTCGTACCTGGCGTGCGCGCTGTTGATAGTATCCGCCATCATGTACGGCGTCGCATTTTTCCGTAATATCATTAAGTCGCAGGACGGGGGAGAAAAATGAAATACGTAGTCTTTCTGATAGACGGGATGGCGGACTACCCGATACCCGAACTCGGCGGGAAAACCCCGCTCGAGTATGCCTGCACCCCGAATATGGACAAGCTCGCCTCAAATGCCGTGTTCGGCACGTTCCTCACTCTCCCGAAAGGATTCTCCACATCATCCGATGTGGCAAATATGTCCATACTGGGATGGGATTTGTCCGAATGCCTCACCGGGCGCGGCGCTGTCGAGAGTTACGGAGCCGGAATAGAGATGGACGATCATACTATCGCGTTCCGTATGAACCTGATTACGGTGAAGGACGGTATTCTGCTCGATTATTCCGCGGGGCATATCTCCGAGGATGAAGCGAAAGAATTGATCGATTACCTGAAAGGGCATCTTGAAAGCGATAAAGTCGGCATCCGTTCTGGGGTCAGTTACCGCAACCTGCTCTATCTCTATGGCGACGAATTTACCGCCGATGTGGACTATGAAAAACCCGATTCTTCCCACGGGCAGTACTGGGAGGAAATCCTCCCCTGCGCGAACGATCCTTTAGGTGTAAAGACCGGCGAACTGCTGGTAGAGTTAATCTATAAATCGAAGGAATTATTGGAAAACCACCCGGTCAATAAAAAGCGTATTGCCGAGGGGAAGTATCCCGCCAATCTGATTTGGCCATGGAGCGGAGGCAGCCGTCCCAAAATGCCGTCGTTCTACGACCTCTATGGAAAGACCGGGGCGGTCGTTTCGGCGGTCGACGTTATCCTCGGACTGGGGCGTTTAGGTAAAATGACCGCGGTTAAGCCCGAGGGCGCGACCGGATGGATTGATACCAATTTCGAGAATAAAGCTAATGCGGGATTGGACTTATTGCAAACCAACGATTTCGTGTACGTTCATGTCGAGGCTGTGGACGAGTGCGGACATCTGGGCGACCTGAAACTGAAGATTAAGGCGATCGAAGATACCGACAGCCGGCTGATCGGGACATTCTTGGAAGGATACAAGTCCCGCTATACCGAAGACCTCCGCGCCGCCGTTTTACCGGATCACCCCGTGCCGGTCAGCATGCGAGCCCATACCCGCGATAAAGTACCGTTTATGATCTCCGGCGCGGAAATCGATCCCGATGCAAACATTAATTACTACAACGAAAAAACCGCGCTCGGTGGGAAATATATCGATTTAAAGGGCCGCGAATTAATGGATTTATTGTTCCGGGAAGGAAAAATATAGGCTGTCCCGGTTTCCCGGAACAGCCCGCAATATTATTCGTTATCCTGCTGTTCTTCTTCGTTCTTCCCAGAGAAGACAATTCTTAACATCGGGACCAGAAGCAGAATGCTGACAAAAAAGAATCCCTTTCCCCACCATAAATCCCTTAACACCACCCCCGCTACCATACATCCTATTGAGATTGTTAACAATATAACAAAAAGTACTATCCTGCCTCCGCGGCCGGATTTTACCGTTTCTGTTTGCGCTTTCATAGATTCCTCCGTTAATTCAAACAACGTCCTTATATCCGCGAAGCGCCGTCTCAAGCGCTCCATGAGATGAAAGAACGTTACCTACATAGACGCATACTGAATAACGCGTCTGTAATAATGATAAAAATATTTAGCTGATGGACGGAGGTGGGATTGGATATGCGGTTATTGAGGGATAACTGATAAAATAAGAAGAACTGTAGTTAAGATAATTCTGAAAATTGTTTCGTGCCGTAAGGTAAGGTTTCAGAAAAACTATCAGGACAACAGAATAAAGCCTGACATTCTTTTTAAAAATACCCCCTTTGTTAAGGCTCGAATTGTCGTTCTCTTGAATTGCTTGATTTTGAACCATCTCGTTTGGGACCAGAACACTCTTATCGCCTCCGCCTTTTTCGTAGGAACGGAGGGTAATCGTGCTGAGATTGATAAGCGAGAAGATAAAAACACTGATTCGCAGAATTTTTATAAAAGAAATCCGCTTCATATTACTAAATCCTCTTAGATATATCTTAGAATAGTTTCCAATTGTTGTAAAGCTTTTACACTATCCGATATATTTCTAAGTTTTTAATATCTCTTTAACATATCGCCCCAGTTTCCCGGTAATCCCGGAGTCCCAAGATGGGCGTCGAGAATTTCCAGATACCTCGCTCTGGGAATATGTTCCGCTCCCAGACTCTCCAGATGATTCGTATGGAGCTGGCTGTCGATCAACGGGAATCCCGCGTCGCGAAGCTTACGAGCGAGGGTGATGAATGCGGCCTTCGAGGCGTCTGTCCTCCGGGCAAACATCGATTCGCCGAAGAAGCAGGCGCCGAGCGATACCCCATAGAGCCCCCCTACCAATTCGCCGTCCTGCCATGCCTCCGCCGAATGCGCGTACCCCGCCTCATGCAACGCGGTATATGCGTCGATCATATCCGGCACTATCCATGTCCCGTCCTGCCCCTCGCGCGGCGCGTTCGAGCATCCGGTAATCACATCCCGGAACGCGGTATCGAACCGGATATCGAATACCCCTTTTTTCAGGATTCTTTCCATCCGCTTGGATACATGCAGTTTATCGGGAAACAGTACGAAACGGGGATCGGGAGACCACCAGAGAATGGGCGTGTCGTCGGAGTACCACGGGAAGATACCGTGGGAGTACGCCTCGATCAGGCGCGGAATTGACAAATCGCCGCCGATCGCAAGAAGCCCGTCGGGCTCGGCGTCCTCGACTGCGGGAAATACCGGGAGGTCGATCAGTTTATATACCGGCATATTATTTATTCTTGGATATCTCGATAACCAGGTCGTCGTTGACAATCTTCGCGGCGGCGCTCCCGCCCTTCGTCAGCTTCCCGAATAATACCTCGTCGATAAAGATACTTTTTACTTTATCCTGTATCAGACGGGATATTTCGCGCGCGCCGAACGTATCCGAACATCCCTTCCGCGCGAGCCAGTCTATCCCCTCGCCGGGCATATCGAGATGTATCTTTTTCTCCTCGAGCTGGATGCGGAATTCGTCAATCTGCTTGACGACTATCCTGCGGACGATTTCTATCGGGAGCCTTCGGAATCCGACGATACAATCGAGGCGATTACGGAACTCCGGCGAGAATATCTTCTCCACTTCTTTAGGGATTGACGCCGCACCGGAAGAGGTGTTCTTCTCGGTGAAACCCATCGACGGTTTCTCTATCTCGCGCGCACCGGCGTTCGAGGTCATTATGATGATAACATTCTGGAAATTCGCCTTCCGTCCCTGGTTATCGGTCAATGTCGCGTAGTCCATCACCTGCAGGAGGGTATTGTAAATATCGGAATGAGCCTTTTCAATCTCGTCCAGCAGCAGGACTGAATAAGGGTTTCTGCGGATAGCGTCGGTTAAGAGGCCGCCCTGATCGAACCCGATATATCCCGGAGGCGCTCCGATTAGTCTCGCAATCGTATGCTTTTCCTGATACTCGCTCATATCGAAACGGTGCAGCTGTACTCCGAGGCTCATCGACAACTGCCGCGCAAGTTCGGTCTTTCCCACTCCTGTCGGGCCGACGAAAAGGAAGGATGCGACCGGTTTATTGGGTTCGCGAAATCCCGCGCGCGACCGTTTGATGGCATCCACCACGAGATGAACGGCCTCGTCCTGACCGAATACGGTATTCTTCAGACCCGCTTCGAGGTTCTTTAACTGCTTTGCCTCGCCGGAACTGATACTTTTCTCGGGAACCTTCGACATCTTAGCGACTATTTTTTCTATATCGCGGATATTGATGCGGGGCTTTTTCGCGGTAGGCTTTGCTACCGCGAGCTTCGCGTAAGCGCCCGCCTCGTCGATTACATCGATAGCCTTATCGGGAAGATGCAGGTCCTGTATATAACGCGCGGATAAATCAACCGCCGCCCGGATAGCGTCGTCGCTGTAAACCACGTTATGAAATGTTTCATAATAGGGAGTGATGCCCTTGAGAATCTCGTAGGTCTCGTCGGGCGACGGTTCGGTTATCTCGATTTTCTGGAACCGCCGGGACAGCGCCCTATCCTGCTCGAAGTACTTTTTATACTCCTCATAGGTCGACGTACCGATGCATTTTATTTTACCGGCGGTCAGTATCGGTTTGAGAATATGGGACGCATCCAACGCGCCGCCCTGCACCGCCCCGGCTCCGACAATCGTGTGTATCTCATCGATAAACATGATGGAATTCGGGATACTTTTCAGCTCGTTCAGTACTTTTTTCAATCGTTCCTCGAAATCTCCCCGGAAGCGTGTTCCCGCGAGAAGCGATCCCATATCAATGGAGAATATCTGCGCATCGGCAAGCGACTTGGGGACTTCGTTCAACGCGATAAGGCGTGCAAGCCCCTCCGCTATCGCGGTCTTTCCCACACCCGGGTCTCCCACGAAGATGGGATTATTTTTATACCGCCGGGACAGGACCTGAATCGTTCGCTCGATCACATCGTCCCTGCCGATTAGCGTATCGATCTCACCGTGCCTTGCCTTCTCAACCAGCTCGACAGTATAAAGTTTCAGGTATTTTTTCTTATTGGACTTTTTTTCCTGCTCGGTCTGAGCCTCGTCATCCTGCTCGCTCTCACCGGAATTCTCGTCCCAGTTCTCCAGATCATCCATATCCTTGAGGGAAAAATCTTCCGATTCGTCGGAATCGCTCGGGAGAACGGAAATACCGTGCGAAATAAAATTCATAATATCGAGTCGGAATACCCCCTGCTTTTCAAGGAAATGCACCGCGAACGAATTTTTCTCATCGTACATCGACACAAAAATATCGCCTATATCGACCACTTCGCCTGAAGATGTCTGGGAATGTAAAAATGCGCGGTTCATCACGCTCCTGAATCCGATGGATTCGGAAGGAGGGCCTTGCGTACGGTGCGGTATTTGGGGATTATCGAAAAAGCTCTCAAGGTCTTTTCTCAGTGTATCGATATCTACTCCGCAGTTAACCAGTATGCCCGCACCCTTGTTATTATAGAGTGACGCGTATAATATATGCTCGGGAAGTATGTATTCATGTCCGCGTTTATTCGCCTCACTGACGGCAGAGAGGAGTATCATATTCAGATCGGTACTTATTTCCATCGATCCTCCAACGGCTAGGCCGGTTCACAACTACATCTCAAGGGAAAACCGTTCTCACTCGCGAGTTCATGCACCCGCGATATCTTTGTCATCGCGATATCGTAGGTAAAAACCCCGCATAACCCATGCCCTTTCTTGTGAATATCCAGCATAATCAATGTGGCCTCTTGTTCAGGCATCCGGAAAACCGCCGATAAAACTTCAACGACAAATTCCATCGTCGTATAGTGATCGTTATGCATCAATACCCGAAACAATGGAGGCTCTTGACGCCTGTTTTTGGTCTTCGTCGTCTCGGAAAATCCGGGTTTACTGTTTTCTTTAGGCATTATCTTCTCGTTAGATGATATGTATATAATAAGTATAAACTTTTAGGAAGTCAAGCGGTATCTGTTTGTCTATGGTGTACAATTAGCCGGAGGGTGATTTATTTTATTTGAATGATCTGACCGGGGCCTATTATATTATTATCAAATTTAGGTTCGCCTTTTACTTTTATATTGCCCGTGCCCATTATTTTCGATTTGAGTTTTTCCGAGACTTCAATCTCGCATCCGCCGTTTCCCCATATTTCTACATATGCGTTATCCGAACAAAAATCCTTTCCCAGAAAATTACCCATAGCGTTAATACCGACAGTCGTTTCTTTCGCACTCCCCTTTATCATTACCGAACCGGAACCCGATATCTGGAAATTCCCCTTATCCACGCGAATATCCCCGCTTACAATCCCGCTTCCAGACAGACTGACGATCAGGCTTTTCGGGTTCCCGTGAAAATCAATCGTACCTGAGCCATCCAGAATAATGGTTAACTGATCGTTGGTAACAGGGTCGAACACCGAAATATTTCCGTCTCCGCTGAGTTCGATTTTTTTCAATACAGGCATCGTAATATTGACAACCAACTGCGGACAGTCAATCCCGTTATTATTCCCTATATAGAGCACTTCGCCGTGAACCTTGGAGGTAATCGAATCCATCAGATTGTCATCGATTGATATTTCTACCTTTTGTACATCCCCAATAGTGATATTCATAAGTCCCTGAGATTCGAATATAACGGAATGAAAAGCGGAAATATTTTTTTCCGCCTTGATAATATTACCCGATCCGTCAGCAGCACAGGATGCAAGGAGAACAACGGTAAAAAGAATCACTATCCGAGGGAATGAGTATCGCATGATTCATCCTTAGTAAGTCGGTTTGATGAAATTATCTGCAGGGCTTCATTGAAAGAAATATCCAATCTGAGGGTAATTTCCCAATATTCAAATGGAAGACCAATGAAAGGAAAATATTTTATTAAAATACTCCGAAAGTGGTATTCCCAATCTTAGAGCATTATGTTAGAATATTACTATCAAATTGTTTATACCCCCAGATATATCAGATGTTCAGGGAGGCGGTGTTTATACACCGCCTTCCCTATTTTTAGATCTTAATATTTACTCCACCGTATATCTTCATCATCATTGACTGATCGCTGTACGCCTCGCCTTTCAGGAATACTCCCGCTGATAGAATCAAATCCATAGAATAATCCAAATGGGCTTTCATCAGGATCGACAACTCCGTACCGATATAGGAGTTGGTCAAATTAGCGCCAGTATCCGATATCGGACAATCCGCGACAGCCTTATTCAGCATAAGCGCGTTCACATTGATTGTAAAGACGTTGCCGAAGCCGATAAAACCCGATAGCTTTAATAGAAAGAGGTTGGAGAACTTCGGGAACAGTACGATACCGGTATCGACATACCCGGGTGAGTAGAACAAGGTATCCTGCGACGTAGTATTACCTACGGGATAGGTATTGGTTCTGGCGGAGCCGCCTGTCGAATAACCGACCGAGAAGATCATGCCCGCCTTGGGTGCGCTTGCAATCTTCAGCAGAAAGTCGAACATAGTCCCGAAAGCGGAAATAGTAGCGTTCTCATTTTTCCCGCCCTCGTAGATTGCAGAGAATCGGTATCCCGCGTCGGCGCTAAAGCTTCCCATATTATAGAGTTCGATGAAGAATGGCTGGTATTGTGTATTGTTCGTAGTGGTATCAAAGCAATAGAAAAACCCCAGCGACAATTTTTCGCCGATCAGATCGTAACGTGAAAGAGTGATTCCGCCCGTATAACGCTGCGCTCCCTGAATCTGATCTTCAGGATTGAATTCGAACGAGTTAATCAGATTTGGAAGTAAACCGTAATAAAGAACCAGCAGGTCGATTTCCGTACCAAATAGAACCGCTTTGAAATTCAACCCGTCGCCCTTCCCCGCTATCACTATACCGCTCATCTTCTTAAAGTAGTTCCGTCCCAGAACAAATTGGATATTATCTCCGGTATAGTTCACGAAGAGCTTATCGATAAAAATCTGGTTTGTTCCATTCGTACCCGAATACATATAATAATCGCTCAACCCGAAAGAAAGGTACTTTTTATCATCGAGATAAAGATTGAGATACAAACCCGCGTTATTGACCAGCATCGTTGATACAGAGTTGGTATTCGACGACGGTGCAAAATAGATATAGTTCAGACTATCCTTCAGACTCCAGTCGAAATAGAGACTGAAACCCTTCGTTACGCTTAACAATAGAAGAAAAATAATCCCCGCTCTCATTTTCATATTCCTTCCCCTTATAAGCGCTGAGGTTCAATACTGATATCGAGAATCTGGATGCCGATATAGTCCTGTAAAAGGTCTAATAATCCCTGATACTGCGATTCGTCGAAATTAGGATCGATCCCGGAGAACCCGGTTAACAATTCGTTGAGCTGATCCGAATTAGGGTCGATTCCAAGCCCATCGGGCGAAGCACCCTGTCCGACGAATAACGAACCGGATATGCCTGAGATGTTATCGATAGATACCTCACCTACCAATACAAATACCGACATTCCCAGATCGGGGAAATAGATAACCAGTTCCTCAGTACCGCGTACCGAAGCGCTTCCTTCAGGGGTCTGAACCGTGAAACCGATCTTTCCCTGCGCGGCCTGCTTATCGTATTTAACTTTCACTTTACCCATTTCAAGATTGACGCCGCTTTTCGTTAAATCGGCTTTCGTCTTTTCGGTAAACGTAGCTTTAGACAATTCCTGAAGCTTGAATTCGCCCGCGCCGTAGGTAATGACGACCGATGAACTGAAACCCGTCATCAGCGCTGTTCCGTCATTGATCTGCATCCCGACCTTCGCTGCCTGCCATTTCCCGCCGATCATCGCCTTCACGTCGCCTTTTACCGATTTAACCTTTCCCGCATAAGCGTATGCCGCGGTTAATACCAATAGAACTACTAAAATTTTTCTCATCTTACTTTCCTCCTTCTTCTTCATCATCCGTAATCGGGTATAACAGGGCTTTAATGCGGTGCACGACCGCCATTAATTCCATCCCGTTAACCATTTTATACTCGCTATACTTTTGAGGTAATAGCTTGACATCCGCGAGGGATAGAAAAGCATACCTGTCCAACCCGGTGACCTTATAAAGAAACGCCGACGGCAGATTGAATTCTTCGATTATGATTTTCGCGAGTTTACCGTAAGACAGCGCATCTTTCGCCACTACCGAAAATTGCTGCATTTTCGGATCGGTAAATACATTCTTCAATTCGATGTCCGGGTTTTTAATAGCCGATACAAACCATACCCCTTCTTCGACTGATACGGAATCCTTTTGGAGTATTCCGTCGATATCGGTCGTAGACAATCCCAACGCGAAGTTCGCGATCAGGACAAACGCCGCAAGCCAAAACATCTTCATGCCTTCCCTCCTTCTTATCCTTTCGATTTCAGCACATATACGCCGTTCCAGCCCGCTGGCGGCGGATTCTTAATAAACTCCTGGCACCGGTCCATATATACCGCGGACGGCGGATCGGAGTATTTTTTATAACATTCCGAGAAACTATTATATGCGTCCTTCCATTTCTGGGCTTTATATATTTCCATGGCGCTCTTAAACATCGAAACAGTTTCAATGCTGCCGGGCGATGCATCGGACATTCGATCCATCAGTTCGTAAACCCTGATGGGCTGGTCTTTCCCGATCACCTTCAATGTATCCAACTCGCGCGCAAGAAATTCGTCCTTCACCACCGCGAACGTGGTTTCCGATATCATCGAGCATGTCCCGTAGAACTTATTCGCGCCCTCGAGACGCGACGCCAGATTGACCGTATCTCCCATCATCGTATAGTCCATACGCTGCATGGAGCCCATATTACCGACTACGGCGTCTCCCGTATTGATACCCATACGCACTATTATTTCAGGCTTGTTCTCGCTTTTCCACTTCGCGCGGAGCTGGGTCAGACGCTTCTGCATATCGACTACCGCGTTGCAGGCGCGTATCGCATGATCCTTCTGTACCAACGGTGCGCCGAAGAACGCGACTATCGCATCCCCCTCGTATTTATCGACCGTCCCGTTTACCGAAAGAATAATATCCGTCATCTCCGTGAGATACTCGTTCAGGAACCCGACCAGTACGTCAGGGGTCATTCCCTCGGAGATCGATGTGAAGCCCTGAATATCGGAAAAGTACGCGGTAATTTCGCGTCTCTCGCCGCCGAGATTCAGGAGGTTGGGATTATCGATAACCTGCTTCACCACTTCGGGCGACAGATAATGCATAAACGCGGTCTTGATAAAATTCTTTTCCTTATCGAAACGGATGAATTTCGCGGCAACATATCCGATATAAGTAACCGCTATACCCATAAACGTCATCGCGTAATTGAATACCATACCCATCCATGAGATAGCCGCAAGATAGGTAAATACCAACAGCACCAACGCCCCTAATGTCAGCAGTACTTCCTGTATCGCGGATTTTATACGGCGGTCGAACACGAGAATGAGCAGGGAGAATAACAGCATCAGCAGGAGGTTCTCCCATAAGGGTACGTCGAACAGGAATGCCTTCTGGTAAATCGTATTCAGTACATTACCATACACCAGCACCAACGGAGAATAAGGATCGATCGGTAACGACCCGATATCCGTCTGGGATGTAGACGCGTTCCCTATAATGACTATCTTGCCCTTTACTTTTATCAAATTCGAAATAATTTCGACATTCTGATTGCTGATTTTAGCGAGTGTCTCCTGATCGAAAATGTCGGCGTACTTATTGAGGTACTGCTGATTATTATAATAATTGATGAACTGAACGATGGGCAGGTGCGTAAACGAATCCTTGAAGGGATTGCTCCAGTTTATCAGGATATTTCCCTTATCGTCAATAGGAATCTTAATATCCCCGTTAGTCGTATGAAGAATGACGTGCTGACCGGGGATGATGACAATATTGCTCTTATCCGCGCCGAGCTCGTCCATCAGCGCGCTCATGGCGAGCTGTGGCATCAGGTAATTGGTACCGAGGGTATGGAATAACGCAATACGGCGCACCACCCCGTCGAAGTCGTAATCCACCGAGGTATAACCGACGCCCTTCGCTCCGAGATAGAGCGGATAGACCGGCAGTTCCATCGCATTATCCTGCACCAGCTGTCCGGCGAGCTTTTTATCCTTCAGTGGGTAGAAAAATGACGAGGAGATGCTTTGCAGATCGTCCGCGTTTTCTTTCCCGGTCGATTCGACCCCGCGGCATGCCAGATATATATTTCCCGCTTCGTAGATGCTTTTTCCGAGCATCCGGTCGGGGTTCATCACGAGTTTTTCCAGAAGCTGCTGCCCCGGCAGGGACGTCCCGTACTGAGAAACACTTTCGTATGTCTCGATATCCAGTTGGAGCTCGGACTTATCGATATACTCGATATCCACGATAACCTTTTCCGCGCCGAAGATGCTGAGCGCTTCCAATGCCTGTCCCATTACCGAACGCGGCCACGGCCATCGGCCGATCGCGTCGATGGACTGGTTATCGATATCGACATAGACAATTTTGTCCCATTCGGCGGGTTTCGTCTTGATATTGGAGTAGAGGTCGTATACTTTTAAATGAAAGAATTTACCCACGTAGGTAAGCGAGAATAGTATCCCGAATAATAATCCTGCGGGAATAATTGCGTAATGTAAATATTTTTTTGCAGCATCCCAAAAACTTTTTTTAACGTTTTTCATCGGACTTCCACACTTTTATTTACTTTGTCTTATTTTAAAGAATAAATCTTTTGCTGTCAATCGAATGAAACAAATAAATTCCATAAATCGATATTTAATTCTGTAAAAATGAAATAATGCTCGTAATCATCCTAAAATAGTAATATTTGTGCCTAATCGATAAATAAAATCCCGCCCAAATCCCGTATTACGCCGCCGTTTATCTCATTCAGTTCGCACCCTGCGCCTCGGATGAATCGCCTGAGTGTTTCCCCCTCCGGGATACTATCCGCCGACCCCGCTAGAAAGACGCGGCCTCCGTAACACCCCATCGCGCCGCCGATAAATCCGTGGGGAAACCCATCGAGAGCGACACCCTCCGGGCTGACATAGAGCACGTCGAACCCCGCGCCGGTCAGCATCTTCTCAATCCCCCTGTCGGACGTAATAAACCGCCCGCCGCCTAACGGCAGGAGACTGCAACGGGTATACCCCTGCTGAACATTGATTATTTTCCCCGCACCCCAGAAATCCAGAATTGCCCGGTCTGTTATATCCCCGCGATGTATTAATACGTCGCCGGAGACGACGCAGTTATAGGCCGCCGTCCACGGGTATTCCGCGCCGACATTTCTATAACCGGTTCTGAATAATATACCCTCATTTTCCAGAGTTTTCAAGTAGAATTTCGGGGTGTTCGGCGCGGCTATTATCTCCCTCCCGGCCTGGCAGAAAAATAGATCGGGATGCCCCGATATCGCGGGATAGACGATATCCTTTGTCATAAATTCCACGACTTTACCGTAATTCCGCAGGGCTTCCTTAGCGGCGTCATCCGCGCGTGCGTCAATCAATATCAGCATGGAATTCCCTTCCCCCGAGCGATTGATCCGCCGCGAACCTGACCGTCCTGAACCGTTCTTCCAGCCATTTCCTGTTTGTACCGCCGAATCCCGCGGCATAGTTGATTTCGCCATCCGGCACATGCAGAGTTATCCCGCGTGTTTTGTCGCCTTCGATCCCCGCGAACCTCCGGCGCCAGAGGCCGGTATAGACCATTTCGCGGAACTGGGGGTGAAACGGCCCCGCGAGCACGGATGTCCCGGCGGTCAAATCCTCCGAGGCATGCAGTCCGATTTTAATGATATGGACTCCCCCCGCTTCCAATATCTCCGTCATATCCGCCGTCCATTCGACCGCATCCTCCATCGTCAGGGGCGCATACTTTCCCGCGCGGTAATCGTCCGCGAGCGGAGTACCGTCGATCACGACCGCGGGATAGATACGCGCGTCGCTAGCACCTATCGACACGGCCTGCCGCGCGGCGTCGATACAGTACTCCCTGCGGTCGCCGGTGAGTCCCGGCATCAGTTGGAGTCCCAGCCGGAAGCCTCTTTGCAGTATCAGTCCCGACGCGTTTACCGTATCGGCGGCGGTATGCCCGCGCCCGGCCAGACGCAGGACATCGTCGTTCATCGACTGCGCCCCGAGCTCGATTGTCGATACATGGTACTTTTTCAGCAGGTCGAGCACGGGCCGGCCGATTTTATCGGGGCGCGTGGAAAGACGTATCCCGTCGACATTTCCGCTCGTCAGATACTTCTGCGCGCTTTTAAGATATTTCTCCTGCAACGCGGATGGAAGCGCGGTAAACGTCCCGCCGAAAAAGCCGATTTCTATCGACGTATCCCCGCGCGGTATGGTGGCGAGACAGCTTTCGATAATGTTCCCGATTTCATCGGTGGAAGGAGATTTCAGAATTGACGTGATTTTATTCTGGTCGCAGAAGACGCATTGAAATTCGCATCCGGCAAACGGGATAAAGACCGGTATCGTATAATGCTTATGCTTACTCATCCCGCCAGACCGTCTTGATACGCGCGAGTTCCTTACCGTTATGGGTATTGACTATCGATTGAAGATACTCCCTGCCGTGGGCATCCAACTGTCTGGTACGGCAGACGATGCCGTCCCCGAAGACCGTTTCCGCGAGATAATTGACCTCCGCCGATACCGGGACTTTCGTGCTCAGGAAGTCGTACGGCATACTTTCGAGTGCCCATTGAAGGTAATAGGTATGATTCACATGCCCGTTCAGGTCGATATCATGGTATCTGACGTCGAACTCTTTCTCCGAATCCCATTCGGTCAATCCCTCTATCTTCCGGGGGACACGGTCGAGGACGCGTTCACGCTGTGCCGCCTGAAACCGTGAGAAAACGTCGTGCTTCCGGGCGGGAATACGTTTCGACGGATGGATCACAATCCAGCTCGCTACGCCCTTTGCAATAACACTTTTATCCGGCGACTCGAGCAGAAAATCCCTATACGCGAATAAACCCTCATGCCCGGACGGCCATGTCTTCAGTTCGTAGCCGTCCCTCCATCCGGGAAGAATCCCTACTTCGATATACAGCCGGGATAGCACCCATGCGAGGTCTTCGTTTATCAGGGAGTAGTAATCCACATGGAGATGGCGGGCATGCTCGGCCGCGCCCTCCTGGAAAATCCCCGCTATCGATAAAAGATTGAGTTTCCCGTGGAGGTCGAGATCCATCGTTTTCACGCTGCCCTTCTCGACCCAAACCCCGTTATTATCGCTCAAGAGTCCGTCTCCTATCATATTGCCCGGTCATATTTTAGATGATTAACCGACGCGTGTCAATAAGTAACATGTGTACATTATAAAAATAGTATTGTCTACCGCCGGTAAAAAATATCGCCGAGTTTACCGAGGTAGGTCTTCGGTTCCTCGTGTTTCATCGCAGGCTCCGCGGGAGTCTCCGCAGAGGTCTCAGCGGGTTGAACATCCAGCTTTTTCCCGCACTGGTCGCAGAAAAAGGAATCGTCGTCTATTTCAGATTGACAGAATGGACACTTCATTTTTCCTCCTTCGCGGAACCGGGCTCGATATCGTTCAGACCCTTCTGGATATCCTGCAGGTCTTTCTTATACTGCTCGAGACCCTGCTTCACCGTATCGACCGTTTTTTCAAACTGGCTGTCGCCCTTCTCGATCACGGGATGGTCGGGAATATCGTCGACTGTGATCTTCGTAAGTTCCGCCTTGTCGAACCCTTCCTTATCCATCATATCGGAGACCCGCGCGGACTGCCTGCTCCTGATATACTTCTCGAACAGTTTGCGGGATTCGCGGGCGTTCCCGAAATTCGGCCCTTTGCTCCCGCAAAGCTCCTTCATATAGGCGAGAATTTTCGCTGATATCGCGTCGTCGAACGTGTATCCCTCTTTTTTTATCATCAGTTTCGCAATCCCGGTCAGTTCCTCGGGCGAATAATCCGCGAAGTTGAAGTACATATCCACCCTCGATTTCAGCCCGGGGTTGGCGTTGACGAACTGCACCATCTCGTTCTTATATCCCGCCGCGAATACGAAATATTTCCCGCGGTCGTCCTCCATCCGTTTGATGAGGGTCGTGATCGCCTCATGCCCGAAATCGTCGTCCTTGCTCTGATAAAGCTCGTAGGCTTCGTCGATAAACAGGATGCCGCCCATCGCCTGATCGCACAAGCGGTTTACAAGAGGCCCCGTATGCCCGACATAAGACCCGACCATCTTACTGCGGTCTACTTCCACGATATGTCCGTAATCGAGCACCCCGATCGCCTCGAATATACTGCCGATCACCCGGCATACCGATGTTTTCCCGGTGCCGGGATTTCCCGTCAGCACGGAGTGGAACGAGATCGGCTTATCCTTGTCCATTCCATGTTCGATGCGCGCTTTTCGGAGCTTCACCTGACGGTATAGGTCTTTGATCGATTCCTTCACCTCGTTCATACCGATAAACCCGTCGAGTTCCTTCATAATCTCGTCGATAGGCTCCCGTACTTCGATCTTACCCTGTATATCGTCTGGAGTGATTTTCTTATCCGCGCCATGCCGCAGGTAGTACGCGTCGATAATCTTCCCGGCCTCCTGTACCGCCATATGCCCGTTCTTAGGGTAACTGTCGATATCGACCTTCTTCTCCTCTTTCACGAGGTAACGAAAACGTTTATCGAGCTTTTCCATCACGTCGGCGGGAACGGTAAACCCGTTTTTCACCAGTTCCTTCTCGACGATCTTGGAAAGCTGTTCCGGGGAGTAGTCCGCGATAGTGAAAATATTCTTAAACCGCCCGACAAAGCTGGCGTTCTCGTCCTTCTGGAGGAACTCGCGCAGCCCGAACGGAAGCCCGGTAATAATCACGATCAGGTCGTCGGGCTTACGGTCGATTTCCGCGAGAAGGGTGTTCAGGACGTCCCCGGCCTTCGCCTCGGGTTTGACTAATAGTTCGGCATCGTCGATAAACAGGACACCCCCGCGCGCGTCGTCGATCCGCTGTTTGAATACGCCCTTACTCATCCCGATCAGGTCGTTGCTTTTATAGGTCACGGGCGCTTCTTTCTGGATAAGCCCGTACTCGAAAAAGATATGGCAGAGGATTTTACCGATCAGCGTCTTCGCCGTGCCGGAATACCCCACCAGTACTGTATTAAAGTTCATCGGTATGGTACGGCCTTCGCGCTTCATCCCCCCGATCACCGTCACCATCTTGCGGATTTCATTCTTAATAGGTTCCAATCCAACGAGGTCTTCGATGACCGGCATCGATTTTTTCGACTGCTCCGCTTCCATAGCGGCGCCGCAGTATTTACAGAATTTGGCGTTATCGCGGTTGGTTCTCCCGCAGTTCGTGCATTTCCGGGCCACATCCCCTCCTATAATTTAACGCTTTTTATCGCATCGTAAAATTCATGGACTTTCTGAGAACCGAGCATAATCTTTTTACCCTTCACGGTTTCAATCATGATGCCCTGATTTCCGCCCATCGTGTATGATTTCCCATACTTTGTATAATGCACCCCGAAACCGCGCATTTCAAGCATAGGGTCGAACTCCACTATCTCGTATTTTGCGATATCTTTCATGTCTATTCTCTTCATACTAAACCCGAACGGTAGTAATCGATAATAAATACCATCCGACGATACCCGCGTTTCCAATCCCATAAAGTATAACAGAAACGGTACGATCAGAAAGGGAATAACTATGATAGCCGGTAGGAGGAAACCCGGCAAAGGAATATTTTCCTTTCCCATTGCGGGAAGGGCGTAAGTAAACACCATGAATAAACTAATCCCCTCCACAACAATAATAATCAGCCAAATCCACCATACGCGTATCCGTTGGGATTCCCGGAAAACATAGCTGTCACTCGGCATAGCAACCTCCATTTTCAACTATTCTATTTTACCTGACGAACCTATTCATTGCAAGTTATTCATTTCAATATTAGAATATACCATCAGCAATACGGAGGGAAATATGCCTTTTCATCTCATCGACCACCCGCTTGTCCGCCATAAAATCGGCCTCCTGCGTAAAAACGATATCGACATCCCCACATTCCGGGAACTCACTACAGAAATATCCGCGATGCTGATGTACGAGGCCGTCCGCGAGATGCCTACCCAGACAAGGGATGTCGACGGATGGGCATCGAAGGTCACCGTACAGCATATCCATAATAAAAAAGTCACGGTCGTTCCCATTCTCCGCGCCGGATTAGGGATGATGAACGGAGCGTTATACCTGATGCCGTGGGCGAAGATATCCGTCATGGGTATTTACCGCGATGAGAAAACCCTGAAGCCGGTACCCTACTTTGAGAAATCCGTCCCGAATATATCCGAATACACCGCGATTGTCCTCGACCCGATGCTGGCCACAGGGGGTACACTCGTCTACGCGGTCGGGCTCCTCAAGCAGAAGGGATGTAAAAAGATCAAAGGGATATTCCTCGTGGCCTCGCCGGAGGGAGTGGAGCGGATGAATCAGGCACATCCCGAGTTCGATATTTACGCGGCCGCGCTGGACGAACGGTTAAACGAGAACGGGTATATCCTTCCCGGGCTTGGCGACGCAGGGGATAAACTTTTCGGCACCCTGTAGAAATATTTGACGAAACCCTCATTATATACTACTATTCTTATAATATTAATTGTATTCCATGAAACCGTTTCAGGCTTTTTACCCTCTAATTGAACAGAGAGGCAGGAAAGTCTTATCACCATCGGATTTTTTCAGTCTCCTTGAGTGATATAAATGATGCAATCCGTTTCCGTTCGGAGGTGACATGAAAAGGTTATTTCTATTTTTTCTTTTTCTGTCCTATCCTTTATACGCAAAAGATTTCACCGTCCATGACCTGATCGAGTCCGCGTTATCCAATAATCTCGATTTGAAGCTGAATATGGCGATGTCTCATGCGATGAAGAAAGATATCGATGTACAGAGCGGATGGAGCGATACGATACTGATGTACTCGCTGAAAAACATCTCTCCCGGCGATTCGGTCAGTCTCCAGCATATGATATCCCTTCAGCAGATGATTCCCTTATGGGGCAAGACCGGGTTCAAGGCGCAGGCCGCCCAGATGGATTACGGGAAAAGCCTCGCGAATCAGGTGTCCGTACAACGGATGGTGAAAATGAAACTTTTATCCCTGGGCGCGGATTACGCCGCCGCGGTTCAGCAGCTTGCGGTATACCGCGACGAACTGAAACTTTTCGAACGTCTGGGCGGTATCGTTAAGACCGATTATTCTACCGGGAAGGGACTCCTCGCGACTGTGGTCGATGTCGAAATCCGTATCGCAACCATCAATAATAAAATCGTCGAGCTGACCAATATGCTGACGTTTATCCGCAGCCGTATCCTCGATATCGCCGATATTCCCCTATCCGACTTTAATTTCATCACGCCGGCACTCGACCTGAGCAATATCCCGCCAATATCCATGAGTCCCGCATCGCTCTTCGAGTACGCCCTGAGCAATAACCCCGCTTATCAATCGGCAGGGTATGATATAAAAAAGACGGAGGCGCTCGGGTCGCTCGCGGCGGCGGAAGTATTTCCCGATCTCGGGGTGGGCGTCAGCTATATGTATACCCCGTCTATGCCGGATCATATGTTTTCCCTGGACTTTATGATCAATCTCCCGCTCTTCTCCGCTCCAAAAAAGGGCGCGATGATCGGGATGGCAGGGGATAAAAAGAATGACGCACTGCTGATGCAGCAGTCGGTTGCCGACGAGATCGCCCGTTCGATCACGCAAACCCTGCTGAATATCGATACCCTTACCGCGCAGGCAAAAATATTGAACGAGCAAATCCTGAAACTCAGCGAGAACAATATCGCGAACATGCTGTCCGCCTATCAGGTGCAGAAGGCCGGGTTTAAAGAGCTTCTCGACTCCGTTCTGATGTACTACAATATGCGGCTGGAATATATTATGACGGTCAGGATGCTGGCTGATAAATACTTCATACTCGAACTGGTCTCAGGCAAAGAATTCGTTTCATTTAATTAGGAGGCGACAATGAAAACATCTGCAATAGCCCTCGCTTTTCTAGCCGTACTTTTTATTTCCTGCGGCGGTAACACTAATGCCGATAAACCGGTACTGTACTATCAGGACCCGGATAACCCGAACGTTCTTTCCGACTCGCCGAAGAAGAACGCTCACGGCGAGGATTTTATTCCGGTTTACGCCGATGCTGAGGATAAAAATTCCGTATCGTCTGACGACGTATGGTACTATACCTGCCCGATGCACCCCGATGTCAGAACGCATGAGCCGGGAAATTGCCCGATCTGTAAAATGGAACTGGTGCCGGTGCAGTATCCCGAGGTAAAAAACGCCGCGGTAGAGTATTATTACTGTCCGATGCATCCCGAAGTGCGCGAGAAAGCGCCCGGAAACTGCCCGATATGCGGGATGGTTCTCGCGCCGAAATATGTGCTCGATCAGGGAGTTTATTCATCGGTACAGATCACCCCTGAGCAGGAGAAAAATATCGGGGTACGGCTTTCCGAGGTGTCGGTGATGAATCTCCAGAAATCCGTCAAGACCGTCGGGAAAATCGCGTTCGACGAACAGAAGCTCTACATGATCAGTTCGCGGATAGACGGGCGTCTCGACAAGCTCTTCGTGAACTTTACCGGCGCGCCTGTTTCGAAGGGACAACCCCTCCTGCTGATCTATTCGCCCCCGCTCATCACCGCGCAGGAAGAACTCCTTCAGACCTACAGGGAGTACACCAACTCGCAGAACCCGGTCGAACAGAGTTTATCCGTGTTGTCCCTCTCGCTGCTCAATTCGTCCAAAAAGAAGCTGTCCCTGCTAGGCATGTCCGATAAGCAGATCGATACGATCCTGAAAACCGGGGAGACGCAGGTGCACACCGCGATCTATTCGCCGATTAACGGCACGGTGCTGAAAATGAACGCTTACACCGGAATGTACGTCAAAGAGGGAGATATTATCTATGAGATCGCCGACCTGAGCTCGGTATGGATGGAGGCGGAGATTTACGAACAGGACATCTCCGACGTGCATATCGGGATGGAGGTCTCCGCCACGGGAATCGCGTTCCCGGAGAAGGCGCTGAAAGGGAAGATCACATTTATATCGCCGTTACTTGACCCGATGACACGGACAGTGAAGATACGCGCCGAATTCCAGAATCCCGGCGGTATCCTCAAGCCCGGGATGTATGTCGACGCTGTAATCACCGGTAAGACCCAGCAGAAAGCCCTTGTCATCCCGGCGACCGCCCTTCTGGATACCGGGATGCGTAAGATTGTCTATGTATCGCTGGGTAACGGACTGTACGAGGGACGCACTGTCATCGTCAAGCCGAAAATCGGTGATTATTTCCCCGTGGTCTCCGGTCTGAAGGAGGGTGAGAAAGTTGTCACCTATGGGGCGTACCTGATCGATTCGCAGGCACAGCTATCCGGCAGCGCATCCATCCAGTATTCCGGAGCGATGTCGCACGAGAAATAAATATCGGAGGCGCGAATGTCTAAACTAATGATAAAGATATCCAATTTTTTCATAGAAAACCGGCTCATCGCATACCTCCTGTTTATCGCGATGATCATCGCGGGATTTGTATCGTTACAGTCTGTTCCGGTGGACGCTATTCCCGATATCGGCGAGAACCAGGTCATCGTGTTCGCCGACTGGCCGGGCCGCAGCCCTAAGGATATCGAGGATCAGGTCACTTTCCCGCTGACCACAGCCCTGCAGGGCGTGCCGGGAGTAAAGGAAATCCGCGCGCAGAGCGCGTTCGGATTCTCGATGATATACATCATTTTTAACGATAACGTCGATTTTTATTTCGCTCGCAGCCGGGTGCTGGAGAAGCTGAACTTTGCCCAGACCCTGCTCCCTCAGGGAGTTGTCCCGATTCTCGGGCCGGACGCGACCGGGCTCGGTCAGGTGTTCTGGTACACGGTCGAGAGCGATAAGCACAACCTGCAGGAGCTTCGCAGTATCCAGGACTGGTATATCAAATTCGCGCTCGCGTCGGTCGAGGGAGTTTCCGAGGTCGCGAGTATCGGGGGGTATGTCAAACAATACCAGATCGACGTCGACCCGAATAAAGTATATGCGTATAATATTAAAATGTCCGACCTGGTAAAAGCCGTCAAGGAAGCGAATATCGACGTCGGCGCGAAGCTGATCGAGGCCAACGGGATGGAGTTCATAGTTCGCGGCGTCGGGTTTATCAAGTCCGTTCAGGATATAGAAAACATCGTCATCGGCTCCTATAACGGAGTGCCGGTGAAAATGAAACAGATCGGAAACGTAGTCATCGGTGCGGACTTCCGCGACGGTGTGCTCGATAAGGAAGGGAAAGAAGCCGTAGGCGGCGTGGTCATCATGCGCTACGGGCAGAACCCTAAGATTGTGATCGAGAAGGTCAAGCAGAAGATCGCCGCCATATCCTCCGGTCTTCCCGACGGGGTGAAGATAGTCCCGTTCTACGACCGTACCGACCTGATACAGGAGACCCAGGGTACGCTTACCGAAGCCCTGATTATCGAGATACTCATCACTATCGCGGTAATCCTCGCGTTCCTCCTCCCCGTGCGGATGAGTCTCATCATATCGCTCACCCTTCCGGTATCCGTACTTTTCTCGTTCCTGATGATGAAACTGTTCCATGTCGACGCACATATCATGTCGCTCGCGGGTATTATTATCGCGATCGGTACGATAGTCGATATGGGAATTATTATGACCGAAAATATCCACCGGAATGTAACAGATTCAGATAAAAGCCCCGCCGAACGGGCTAATCCCTTACTGGTCGTTAAACGGGGCGCGGGTGAGGTCGCGGGAGCCGTATTAGGCGCGATCACGACTACTATCATCCCGTTCTTCGCCATCCTCGTACTGGAAGGCCAGAGCGCGAAACTCTTTCACCCGGTAGTGTATACTAAAACCTTCGTCCTGATAGGTTCTCTCCTGACAGCGCTTTTCCTGCTTCCGTCGCTCTATGTCGATTTCATCCTTCCCCGTAAAAACGGCTTATCCGGGTTTCTCGATAAGATCGGGGGAAAGAAGACCCTGTTCAAGCTGAAAATCGCCGGAGCGGTAATCGCCGGACTGGTTCTTATCGAACGCTTATTTACGCTGATCCGCGTGTGGAACGGGATTGACTGGGGCGGTATCGGAAAATGGATCACCGGGAATGTGTGGATGATTGTCTTCTCCGTAGTATTCGTAACCATTATTTTTCTCATATCGCATAAGATCAAAGAGATCGTTACTACTATCATCGAATGGGCGTTGAAGAATAAATGGGTGCTGGCGATTCCAGCGGCGATATTCCTGTTCTCGGTCTACCTGCTGGTCTTCCGTATCCAGAACGAGTTCCGCCCGCCCCTCGACGAAGGTTCATTCCTGTTCATGCCTGTGCTCCTGCCGTCGGCGTCCCTCAGCCAGACCCATGAAGTACTGACCAAGCAGAACGAGATCATCAAATCGTTCCCCGAGGTCGCATCGGTGGTCGGGAAGCTCGGGCGTATCGACAGCGCCACCGACCCCGCGCCTACCCAGATGATCGAAACCATTATTACCCTGAAACCTAAAGATCAGTGGCGGCCGGGCATGACGAAGGAGAAACTGATTAACGAGATGAATCACGCGCTCCAGATTCCCGGCGTGGGAAACATCTGGACCCAGCCGATCCAGAACCGTATCGATATGCTCTCGACCGGTATCCGTACCCCCGTGGGTATCAAGGTATTCGGCCCCGACCTCACGGAGATCGAGAAACTGACGCTTGAGATCGAGAAGATCGTACGCCAGACGCCGGGGTACTCGGATTCCTACGCCGAGCGGATTATCGGCAAGCCGTATATAGAATATATTATCAACCGCGAGGAGATCGCGAAATTCGGGCTTTCTGTTATGGACGTGCAGGAGGTGATCGAGACCGCGATCGGCGGGGAGAACCTCACGATGACGGTCGAGGGACGGGAGCGTTACCCGGTACGAATCCGTTATATGCGCGAGTACCGCGACAGCCTCGACGCACTAAAGAACATCCTGCTGATCACGCCGTCCGGTGAAAAAATCCCGTTATCGCGTATCGCGGATATTCAGGTCGTCATGGGACCGGGTATGATTAATAGCGAGAACGGTGTCCTGCGCGGTATCATCTACCTCAACCTGCTCCCCGGTACCGGCCCGGTGGATTTTGTCAACGCGGCTAAAAAGCTGATAGACGAAAAAATCCAGATGCCCAAGGGATATTATTACGAGTTCGCCGGGGACTTCGAGAACCAGATCACCGCGTTCGCTAAACTGGGGCTGGTACTCCCGCTATGTCTGCTCGCGATTTTTATGATACTGTATTTCACGTTTAACTCGGTCAAACAGTCCCTGATCGTGTTCCTCGCGATCCCCATCACCCTCTCGGGAGGAATTATCCTCCTGTGGATACTCGGGTATAATATGAGTATCGCTGTGGCAGTGGGATTTGTCGCATTGTTCGGGATTTCGGTCGACGACGGTATCGTCCTTACTACGTATATCAACCAGAATATAAAGGATAATCCGCCGAAAACCCTCGCCGACGTGCATGCCCTCATTCTCACATCCATCCAGAAACGCGCGAGACCGCTCTTTATGACGACCGCGACTACTATTCTGGCGTTGGTGCCGGTCTTATGGGCGACCGGACGCGGAAGCGAGATTATCCGCCCGATGGCGGTTCCGTCGATAGGCGGTATGACTATCGAGCTTATTACCATTATCGTTGTACCGCTATTGAACAGTTTTATATTAGAACGGCAGTTGAAGAAACAAATTAAACATAAGCCACAGGAGGTTTAGATGAAGATATTTCTGACAGTATTTGCCGTATTCGCCGGAACTTTTCTGCTTTCATGCGGGAATACCGACAACAGTAACAAGCCCGCGACAAACTCGGTGAGCGTACCGATGAACGGGATGCATATGAACGGCACCAATATGCCGAATGCCGTCGTAACGACTAACGGGACGAACGCGGCGCTTTTAATCTGCCCTGTCTCCGGCGATACTATCGCTCCCGGTCAGGGTATCGTTTACCAGCAGAACGGGTATGAATTCACTCTTTGCTGTGCGGCGTGCGTAGGCAGTATTAAAAAGGATTTTGAAAAGTACAAATCGAAAGGAAAGAAGATTCAATAAGAAATCGGCCGTCCGATGGGCGGCCTTTTAATTCACAGTGAGTTTCCATGCGCCGTCGATTTTTATCAGAAGCGCGGTATTGCTCTGTATAGTCGTACCGTCCTTAAAATATAAACTGTACAGCACATTGGCGGTGTTCCCGTCGTTAAATTTCTTGATAATCTCCACCCTCTCCACGCTTCCCATTCGTGTGGCAACCACCCATATTTTCCCGAGTTTTACTATCCCGTTCAGCGGATTTTTCGAATCGGCGGAATTATAAATAAAACAATTGGTCAGCGCGAAGAAATCCTCGTTGGTTTTCCATGAATATACTTTTTTCAGGGTGAGTGTCGCCGCATCATCGGAGACTCCTCTTTCGCCGCACCCGATAACCATATGTAATAATGCAGTCGAAAGGATTATCAGCAAGACGCTCCATGCCCTACGCATTTTTCCCTCCCGGTAACGAGCGAAGGATTTGTTCGCATTTATAAATATAATACCCCGACACATCCCCGGAATCAACACCGGCGAGTTTTTCCCTGATAAACACAGTCCCCTTCAATTCGGAGTCTTCCTTATCCAGTTCTTTTATCAACCCCGCGAGTATCGCACGCGCCTTATCCCGTATCTCCGGTAGGATAACCCGGTATAAATCCTTCGCATCGCATTTCATACCTGTACTCCCGGCGGTTTCCAACGAGACCGGCATGAGCATACTGAAACGTACTCCGCCTTCGATATATCCGCAGCCCGCGAACATTTCCCCGGCGAGACGGCGCAGCAGTTGCAAATGCCGGTTCGTGGTTTTCCCGTCGTCTATCAGGATGTCCTTTCTATTACGGAATGACTGCGTAAAAGTATCGAAAGTTTGTATTCTGGTGATGCTTTTTTTTCGGCGGAGCTCCGAAAGTGCGTTATTGCCGCTGTGACTCCCGTATCGTTCTGAATAACAGAGGTCGAACCCGCAGAATACGGGCTTACGGCTGAAGAGCCGGTCCGCGAGAAGCCCCGCGTCGATAGTCACCGACGGGGAATCGTTCCTATAGGACGGTTCTGTCATCTGCGCGTCCAAGTCGTATAACACGACCGGATTCGGGATAGCCGAGATAAGCGCGCTATTAGCATACACGCTCGCGAATACCGGTGTGTGCGCTGGAATTCCCCGAAAGTGCAGAATATTCGCGGGGCCCGCGTCGCTCAGCACGACCAAATCCGGGGTAATCCCGCCCGACAGCAAAGTCCGCGCGGCGGACAGCACCGATATAATAAAATACTTATCCCGGAAGCGCGATATTTCGTCGAGCCGGTCGTTCAGGGACGGCCCCGCCGCGATGACGAGCGGTACGCTATCCGTCTGTTTCGCGGGGATATCGGAAATAATATATCGATTCTGATTGTTAACAAGTGACGAAATATTGCGGAAATAATTGATGAACCAGACTTTGGAGAAATAGGCTTCGACTTTGAGGTTTTCCACCGCGAGCGCGAGGGAGTTTCTGAACCCAGCCTCGAACAGTTTATACTCGCCGGGATAGGCGCGGTCGAACGCGGGAAGCGACAGCATCTCGGGACGCTGCCCCGCCGCGAGCGAGGCTTCCATCCAAATCGTGAGTTTATCTATCGGAACATCGCCGTAGAAATCGATGCCGAGCGCGTCGAGCGCGGGCGCGGAGTTTTCGAAAAGCATCCGTTCCGGTTCGATGACGATTATCCGTCCGGGGAGTACCCCCATTTTTACAAGCTCATGGGGAATCATCCCAAGCGCGCTCCCGAAAACAAAAAACGCCGATTCCGGTCGAATCCCCGACAGCGCGCGTTCGATTTCCTTCTCAGGGTCGTACCTTGAAAGAAGATAATTTCCGTCCTTACAGATAGTCGGCGTTCCGTTTTTCGCCGGTACAATCTCAGTCACACGATACCCCGTTTATAAAATAAATTTCGCCGCCGTACCGCACTGACCGCAGGACGTCTTACCGCCCTCGTTCTTCAATCCTACGACATGGGTGGAAAATCCCATCCGCTTTACCAGAAGATTCCCGCAGACCGGGCAATAACTGTTGCTGTCCGCGAGCACATTACCGACATAGATATATTCCAGATGTTCCTTCGCGAGATTGAACACCTCGCCCAGCAAATCCACGTCGGTGGAGGGTTTCTCGTAATGGTAGTGCGGGAAGTAGCGGGAGATATGGAACGGTATCGATTTATCGACCGACGCGATCCATCTGACAAGCGACTCGATCTCGACCATATTGTCGTTATAGTCCGGGATAACGAGCGTCGTCAGTTCGATATGCGTACCATAGTCATGGCATCGCCGTATCGTGTCCAGCACCGGCTGGAGTCTCCCGCCGAGGCTTTTATAGTTCTCGTCGGAGAATGCCTTCAGGTCGATATTCGCCGCGTCCATCAACGGCAGTACTTCCTCGAGCGGCTCCTTCTCGATATAACCGTTCGTTACCCATATATTTTTCAGCCCCGCGTCCTTCATCAGTTTCGACACGTCGATGACATATTCCGCCCATATCGACGGTTCCGAATAAGTGTAGGCGATGCCGAACGACTCGCTGTCCTTCACCGCGCTCACAATCTGCGCGGGCGTCATGCGGTTCAACTGCATAAATTCCCCGTCGTCGTAGTAGCGCGACAGGTGATGGTTCTGGCAGAATTGGCAGCGCAGGTTGCACCCGACAGTGCCGATAGAGAGGATCATTTTCCCGGGATGGTAATGATAGAGGGGCTTTTTCTCGATAGGGTCGAGCGCGACGGCGGAAACCAGTTCATAGTTCAGGCTGTCGAGCACACCGTTCTCGTTCGCGCGCGCCCCGCAGACGCCGCGTTTCCCGTCAGCGATATGACAATGCTGGGGACAGAGCAGGCAATCGACCGTGCCGTCGCTATTGCTTCTTCCAAACCTCGCCGGATGGTTCATCCTCCCCTCCTTTCTAAATTATATTACATTATAGGAAACATTTCAAAGAACCGGCGGGTTTTTAGTATCGCATAATTTTCAGGTTTTCCTGTCACTGCGAACCACGGGGTGAAGCAGTCCGTCATTTAAACAGATTGTTTCTACCGCGCGAAAAGTATTTATTGCAGCGTAACATCGCAACGACTATATCGTTTGTCGTCAAGCGTCCCGTATCCCCAAGAGCGCGAGAAATTCTTCGGGGGTGATAATCCTCACGCCGTGCTGTTTCGCCTTATCGAGCTTCGACCCCGCGTTCTCGCCCGCGACCAGCATGGACGTATTCCCGCTGACGCTCTCCGAGGGAGTCCCGCCGTGCTTGCGTACGATCTCCTTGAACTCCTCGCGGGTGAATCCCTCCGCCTTCCCGGTAAACACCACGGTCATCCCGGCAATCGGCGAATCTACGATTTCTATCTTCGCCGGGTAAACAATCTCCACACCGTTAGCGAATAACCGTCCGAGCAGGCCTCGGTTATCGGGATTGCCGAAATAGTCGCGGATCGAATGCGCGACGATATCGCCGACCTCCCGGGCGGACATCAGCTCTTCTTCCGGCGCATCCATTAACATATCGAAGGGCTGGAACGTCTCCGCGAGAATGCGCGCGGTCTGTTCGCCGACATACCGTATCCCGATGGCGTTGATAAACCGCCGGTACTCGATTTTCGACGCTTTATCTATCGCTTTCAGGAGGTTACCCACGCTTTTCTCGCCGAAGCGGTCGAGTTCCTTGAGTTCGGCTTCATGCTCCCGCAGGCGGAAGATATCCGACGCGTCCCGCAGGTAGCCGAGTTCGATAAAACGCGCGGCAATCTCCTCGCCGAGCCCCTCGATATCGAACGCCTGCCGCGATACGAAGTGCTTGATACGTTCGCGCACGACCGCCGGGCACGCCGGATTGGTGCACACATACGCGACCTCGCCCTCGACCTGCTCCGCGTGATGCCCGCAGACCGGGCAATTTTCCGGCGGGAGGATAAACCGCGCATCGGACGGACGTTTATCTTTCAGCACGCCGGCCACTTTCGGGATGACGTCCCCTGAGCGCTCGACTAAGATAGTATCGCCGATCATCACATCGAGACGGCGCACCTCGTCGAAATTATGCAGGGTCGCGCGGGAAATCTTCGCCCCGGATAGGATGACCGGATCGAAAATCGCGGTCGGCGTGATCGTGCCCAACCGCCCCACGCTGAACTCGACCTCCCTCAGGACAGTCGTCTCGGCGGCAGGCTTGAACTTCCACGCGATCGCCCATTTCGGGGATTTCGCGTCATAGCCCATTTCCTCCTGAGCGCGGATATCGTCGAGCTTGACCACCACTCCGTCGATCTCGTACCCGACCGTCGAACGTTCGGCCTCCCATCTACGGTGAAACTCAATGATTTCGTCGATAGACTGCGCCTTTATCCGGTGCGGGCTGCCCGGGAAACCGAGTTCCATGAGATAGGTCATCCGCGCGTACTGCGAGGAAATCCCGTTCACAGCCTTCTCGCCCTCCCGCGCGCGTACCCCGTAAGCATTGAAACGAAGCTTCCGCGACGCGGTAATTTTCGGGTCGAGCTGGCGGAGACTCCCGGCGGCGGCGTTACGGGGGTTCGCGAACTCCGGTTCGCCCTGCTCCGCGCGGACACGGTTCAGCTCGATAAAGTCCGCCTTATAAATCAATACCTCTCCGTACACGGCCAGCCAGTCGGGGCAGCCGTCTTTCAGCCGGAGCGGGATGCTTTTTATCGTGCGCGCGTTGGTAGTAATCAATTCGCCTACCTCGCCGTTACCCCGCGTAGACGCGGTAACCAGCGCGCCTTGTTCGTAAATGAGTTCGATTGCCAACCCGTCGAATTTATGCTCGCAGGAAAACGACGGCGTGAAGAGCCCGTCGCCGGGTAGTTCCTTCAGCACTCTCCCGTAGAATTCCCGGAACTCCGAATCGTTCAACGCGTTATTCAGACTGTACATGCGGTAAGGATGCCGATAGTTGTCGAATTTTTCAAGCGGCTTATCCCCGACCCGTTGGGTGGGAGAATCGGGAGTTACCAGTTCGGGGAACTCCTTTTCGATATCCTGAAGCTCGCGCATCAGACGGTCGTAATCGTAATCCGAGATGAGCGGAGAATCCATGACGTAATACCGGTAATTATGCCGGTTGATCTCTTCACGAAGCCCGGCAATCCGTTTTTCCGCGCCGGCCCTATTCATCGTCTCTTCCCGCGGGTATAATACCCGCCCGGGATAGGATGACGGTCGCGAACCCCCTGCCGATATTCCCCCAAATCCCTTCGGATACGCCTGTGAAATATCCCCCGACTTCGTCCGAAATAGCCACATAGTTTTTATAAGGGACTCTGACCTTATCGGGTTCGAAATCCCCTTCCTGAACCAGGAATACGATTTCCGAATCCCCGCCCAAATCCCGTTCCAGATACAGAATTTTATCCTCGGGAATCAGGTCGATTTTCCGGGTGCCGTAAAGATAATATAGCTTGATCGACTCGATCACCCGGTCGTCCAGGCGGTCGTCGAAAACTTTTATTTTCTCGATCAGCATATTCCTCGATGTGACTATCCTGAGGGTGTAACGGCCGAGAATCTCATCGCTCTTTTCAATAACCGGTAACTTACCATCCCAGAAGGGAATATATCGAATGAGAAACTTCTTGTCCGGGTCGTGATAAACCAGTTCCGAATCGGGTTCGAAACGGCACTCGCATTTCGGGCATTTATAGAGATTCAAATCGCCCGACATCAGTTTTTCTTTCAGGTCGGGACTGACGGAGGAGTTGACCGATAACCAGATATTCGCGCTGAATTCATGCCCGCATTCGGGACATGTGACCATAGCTTCGTTAGGAAGGCTCACGACCGTCTCCTTTAGTTATTGGACATTATTATAGTTAAGCCGCGGCGGGTGTCAAACTTTTTTCGATTCGGCATAGTAATGATTAAGGTTGATTTGGGCGTAGCCGTTCGGGAGAAAATTCCCATCCGGCGTTTAAAAATCCCCGGTATTAGCCTGCTTCGGTCATAGAAATCCCTACCGCGCTTTCCTCGCGTGATTCCAGTCTGAATAGCGATATCAGTTCGTTCAGCTGATTCGCAACCTTCAGATTGGCCTCGATGATACTCCGCATCCCGTCGATACTCCCGATAACAAAGTCGGAGTTTTTCCGGGTCGCTTCTTTTTCTTCCATCGCGATACTTTTTATCTGTCCGAAAACATCCTTCATAACATTGTTGGATTCGCGAAAATGTTCGGAAGCGTTCCTGATTTCATCGGTAATTTTTTCCAGCCGCGAGGTTGTGGATAAGACATCGTTCAGCGAACCTGTCTGATTTTCCATAGTATCGGCAATTTCCGTATTCACCGCGCGGTTATTATCAACTTCGCGGTGGATATTCAGAAATCCCTCGCGGGAGGCTTTCATCCGGTCGAGGGCGTGATTGACTTTTTTCATAATATCGCTTAATATCCGGGAAATCGACGCCGCGTTTCGTGAGGAGTTTTCCGCGAGCTTCCGCATCTCCTGCGCGACTATCGCAAACCCGCGCCCGCTTTCCCCGGCATGAGACGCCTCGATCGCGGCGTTCATAGCAAGCATCCCCGTTTCCTCGGCGATCTCGTCGATCACCCCGGTGATCTCGCTGATCTCCTGCGAGGAGGTCTCGATTGCCTGGATACTTCCGAGGGTTTCATCGATCAGACGTCCGCCTTCCTCGGCGACAGTAAACAGT
Organism: Brevinematales bacterium; assembly: GCA_013177895.1. GTDB lineage: Bacteria > Spirochaetota > Brevinematia > Brevinematales > GWF1-51-8 > GWF1-51-8. The sequence continues at coordinate 46,592 of JABLXV010000004.1, forward strand.
TTTTCAGAAATCCCGCTCGCAGAACGGGTCTTTTCGGACAGCCCCTGTATGTTCTTCGTGATCGATTCGATTACCCTCGAGTTATCCCGCACTACGTTCGACTGCTGACCGATGATCTCCACGACGGAATTCAGCTTGATGGAATTATCGTTAATATTTTTCCCGGCGTCGTCCGCGGTAGCCGTCTGGGTGACCGTATAACGGTTGAGTTCGTCGTTGTAACTCTGGATTCTTTCGGCGAGCTCGGAAAGAGAACCTTCGATTTCCCCGGCGGACGCGGCAATTTCACCCGACGTACTCCTCGCGGAACCGATGATAGACTGAAAACTGTCCCGCAGTTGTTGCAGAGATTCCCTGAGCTCGGCAAACTCATCGAGACTGTAAACATCTACCTTTTGCGTCAAATCCTGCTGCGAAACCCGTCTCAGGAAGTTGATCGTCTTTTCCACATTCTCTGAAAGTATATCCGTGTTTTTCACGATGATTATGAACAAGGGAATCAGAAAGAAAATCGATATAATGGATAGTTTCGTTAATAACGATTCGGGAGTATCGTAACCCATCCCGCCGATTATGATGCTGAATAGCGCGAATAACAGCATAACTACCGTACCGATATAAATCACGAGGGAACGATTCCTGATCCGGTAAAACTGCCCCTTCATACTGAGATAACGGGCGATCTTCTTCTCGATAAAAACAAGCTGCATAAAATAAAACATCACACATGCGATAATACCGCCAATCCAGTGAAGGATATGCAGGATATCGACAGGGGTATTAGTGAAAAGCAATTTCTCAAAATCGGTGATCCATGCCGTAGAAAGAATAACGGAATAGAGAATAAAATAGCCGAATATTTTCTTGGGATTCTCCCGCGTCTTCCGACTCCCGAGCGTTTTCCAGATGATATAGCTGAATAACAGAAAATAGAAACCGGCGCGCCATGCCCAGACCGCGACAAAGGACTGGAGCCCGATATCACCGAAGTCCAGCTTTAATAGCGCATTATAATAGTGCGGATTGACAAACAGATTGTGAGTAAACCCGTAGATCACACAGTTGATGAAGCCGATGATATTATACTGAAAAACGATATGGGATAATTGACGGTCGGAGTGCTTTTTGAGATAGATGAGAAACGAAACATACAAAACTATCGAAATCCCGCCGATTACCAGAAGGACATAGAGTAATTCCAGATTATGCATTTTCATCCCCAATTTGTTGGTATATTCTATAACAACTCTTTGTATTTCACAAATATTTAGCAATGGGTTATAATGTTCCTCTTCTGGAAAATGCCGGCTTCCCGATGATGAAACTCAGTATCAAAAATCCCAACCCTACCCATATTAATATGATGATTCCCATAGCTAAATAACTATTTTTCATCATGGGGGCGGTCTCCGCCCTCGCGCGGCATTCATCCATTACATCCTTCGGGATAAGACTTACTGTAAGTACGATCATCCCCGGGAGAAGTATCAGATCGTCGAGAAGCCCCAGGACAGGGATAAAATCGGGTATTAGGTCGATAGGGCTGAGTGCGTAACCAGCCGTCAATCCCGCAAGCACTTTCGCAACCCACGGCGTTCCCGGATGCTTCAGCGCAAAGTAGAGAGCGGTGACGTCGCGTTTTATCGCCGCCGCGCGTGCTTTCAGCCCCCTGAATAAACTGCCCTTCATATCAGTATCCCTGATTTTACGAATTTGAAATATTATAACGAAATCATTCTAAAAAGTAACACTTTTCGACGGGTGAATTGTTACAGTTACTTAGTGAAAAAATCAACTTCATTTTATTGACAAAGCGCGTCTAAACTTAAATAATATGTGTTCTTCTAAATAGCGATGACATGTACAGGAAGATAACTCAGCTCCAAAAGCAGCGATACAGTGGGATTCTTGTATATTTTACGTAAAATGCAATAAATGAAAGTTTTAACCGTTATATAGGATAACCGGAATCATTCGAAAAACCAACCATCTTATAAGAGGAGAAGACCATGAGTTTAATCAGCCTGCGTAACGTAAAAAAGGATTACCCGTTGGGTAAAACCGTCGTCCACGCGTTAAGAGGGATCAATATCCATGTCGAGCGCGGCGCTCTGATGTCGATAGTCGGCCCGTCGGGAAGCGGAAAGACGACGGCGCTGAATATTATCGGGTGTATCGATAACGCGTCGGACGGGTCAGTCCAAATCGGCGACGTCGAAATTACGCGGTTGAACGACCAACAGTTGACCGACCTTCGCCTGTTTAAGATTGGGTTTATTTTCCAGACGTTCAACCTGATACCGGTATTGAACGTTCTCGAAAACGTAGAATTCCCTCTTCTGCTGATGAACAGGATGTCGAAGCAGGAACGTAAAATGCGCTGCGATAAGTTTATTTCCGAGGTCGGTATCAAGGAATATATCGATCATCGTCCGGCAGAATTGTCCGGCGGACAGCGCCAGAGAGTCGCTATCGCGCGCGCGCTGGTGACCCAGCCTGAAATCGTCCTTGCAGACGAACCTACCGCCAACCTCGACTCCGTAACGGGCGATATGATCCTTCAGCTCATGCAGGACCTTAACAGGATTGAGAATACCACGTTTATCTTCTCTACCCATGATCCTGATGTCCTGAAATACGCGAAAGATGTAGTCAAGATTAAAGACGGCCTCGTGGTCGGGTAGGAGCGTATAATGAGCATTCTAATAAAAATATCCCAGCGGAACCTTTTGCGTCACCGCGGGAAAAGTTTCGTAATCGGGTTGATTATTTTCCTCGGCGCGTTCTTTATGACCGTGGGTAACGCCATTGTCAACGGGATGAACAAGGGCCTCGAGGAAAATATGGTGCAGCGTTTTCTGGGGAATCTCGTCATTGTGTCGACGAACCAGATCGACGATAACATCCTGACCGGTATGCCTAAGCCTAAGAAGGTGATTACCGGCTACTTCAAGGTCAGAGATTTAATTGTGAGCAATGATGCTATCGAGCAGTATTTCCCGATGGGTTTCGGGTACTCAATCGTTTTCAACCCGGAAGGCGACCATCCGCTTTATGTGATGTCATTCGGGATCGATTTTCAGGCCTATCAGAAAATGTTTCATTCGAATATTTTTATGATAGAAGGAACTCTCCCCACCAACGGCCAGAAAGGAATTATTGTGAACAACCTGTCGCGGGATCAGTTCTACGAAAACGGCGGGTTCTGGACGCTGCCTCAGGGGCAGCCTGTGGTAATCTCAAATCTGTCCGCTAAAGCGTTGTCCAATACGAATAAACTGATTACCAAGAACGAACTGATTCTCCAGGGCGCGAACGCCGATGGGGGATCGCTCGACCTTGGGGTTAAGGTATCGGGAATTTTTAAATTCCAGACGATGAACGATGTATGGTCTGTGATTAACTTCATCGATATCGAGACATTCCGCGAAACGTTCGGCTATACCACTGAATCGGACGCAAAGATCGTATTGAACCCGGAGCAAAAATCGCTCCTCAACGCAAACGAGGACGATATCAATTCGATGTTCAGCGACGAATCCATGTTCGAATCGGCTGATATAGTCAGTAAAAAATACGACATTAACGATATTAAAAAGCAGACAAAAAAAAGCGATACCAATGCCGCTAAGACGGATCCCGGTTCCTACAATATTATCTGCGTCAAACTGAAAAACGGAGCCGATACCGCTCAAACGGTTAAAAAGCTCAACGAGGAATTCAAGACCAACGGGATGGACGCCCGCGCGATACCGTGGGATAAAGCCTCGGGCCAGATCGGAATGTTCGCCAATATTTTCAGGATGGGCATCAACGGTTTCGTGACGTTCCTGTTCTTCGTGGCGATCATCATCATTATGAACACCCTGAGCATGGCGGCGTTGGAACGTATCTCCGAGATCGGTATGATGCGCGCCGTCGGCGCAAGGAAAAGTTTCATCGGGGGAATGTTCCTCTATGAAACATTTATCCTCGCGTTCGTGTTCGGGACCGCGGGTATGCTGATCGGCACGCTTTTCCAGCGTCTGCTCCGTTTAGCGCAGTTTAAAGCTGATAATAATATGATGGAAATCATGTTCGGGGGCGACTACTTCCAGCCGTTTCTCGATCCGGGCACCGTCCTGCTATGTATCATTCAGCTTCTGTTCGTGACGGGTTTATCGATCATATACCCGATTATTGTCGCGCGTAAAATCACCCCGCTCGACGCTATTTCGAGAAACTAAGGAGGAACCACATGAACGGGAATGATAAAAAAGATAAAGCCGGTAAATTGGGTTTATTCACCCTTTTCGGACTGGCAATGCGTAATCTCCTCCGCCATAAGATGAGAACCATCCTGATCGGGATTGTGATCGCTTTCGGTGTGATGATACTCGTTGTCGCTAACTCGTTTACCGAAGGCCTCAAGGATATCGTTATCAATAAAATTATCGTGAACTGGATGGGGCATATCAATATCAGCGCGATAGAACGCGGCAGCGGTACGTCCCAGGATAAAAAGATGATTTTCCGCGATAAAGACCTGATTATCAATGCGATCGAGACGAATCTGCCGAATATCGATTTCTTCCGCGAAGGGCTCGAAACTTTCACGATGTTCGTCGGGAACGAGAAAACATCGCTCGGAATCGTCATCGGCCTCGAAAAGGAACATGCCGACCCGGAATGGATGAATATCATCGAAGGAGATGTCGGCGATTTTACCAACGGAAAGTATGAAAACCCTTGCCTGATTTACGAGAGCATGAAAAGGGACTTGAATGTAAAAATATTCGATACCATCAAGATGAGGACTACCACGATCTATGGAAAAGTACAGTCCGCCAAGATGACGGTGGTAGGTGTTATGAAATCCGCCAGTACTTTCCAGGATATGGGTATATTTTTAGAGATGCATTCACTCAAGCAGCTTCTGGAAATGAAAGATTATGAGGCTCAATCCCTCGTCGTAGTCCTGAAAGGGATAAATAACCCGATGGAAGTCATTCCGTGGGCCGATAAAATCCACGATGCCTTAAAGCCGGGGGTTGCCGGGATGTACGGTCTGGCTTCCGCGAACGGGAAATCCGTGCCCGCGACCCAGCTCGGAGTGATGACCAATGCCGTTGAGCTCGCGCTCTTTATATCGAATGTCACGCCGGTCTCCGGAAGTCTTTCCCTTCTCTCGAATACCAACGGGATAGCCGTCAATACCCTTCTCGCGAAAGCGTTGGGTATTACCGCAGGAAGCACCCTGACGTTCAACTATAATACCAAATTCGAGAACACGCCCGTTAAGCATTCCTATCAGGTCATCGCCGTGTTCGACGGGGGTACGAATATCGATAAGCCGGTCGCTATTTTACCGAACACCCTATTCTACCCGGTCTACTTCGATTATCTCCCCAAAGAAATCAAGGCCGTTTCCAACGCGTATTACCCGGGCGTGAAAAATCCGCTTTACAGTGCGTTCGCTTTGGAATGGACGCTCGTCCCCAGAACCCAGACGTCCGAGCAGTTCAATAAAAAAATGCAGAATCTGAATAAGCTCCGCTTCAAGGGGATGATGCTGAACGTCAGCTCGATGTACGAGACGTCGAAAATGTTCCTCGACATCGCGGACGCATTGAACCTGGTCGGGTTCACCGCGGTAATGATACTCTTTTTCATTATATTGGTAGGCATCGGGAATACCCTGCGTATGACAATCCGCGAACGTACCCGTGAAATCGGGACAATTCGCGCCATCGGCATGAAGCAGAAGGACGTCCGCCGCCTCTTCACATGGGAGACCACCCTGCTGGCATTCTTTGCATCCATGGCGGGAGTAGTTCTCGCTATGGTCATGGTTTTCCTGCTCGGTTCGATAACGTTCAAGAACCCCGGCGACTTCTCGGTACTGATGGTGAACCGCCAGATACATTTCCTGCCTACGGTCGTCAGTATCCTGAACAGCGTCGCGACTATAGTCGGCCTCACATTCCTGACATCCTACTTCCCCGCCCGTAAGGCGGCGAAGATGCTCCCGACCGATGCGTTGCGCGGTATAATGACCAAGTCCACAGCGAAATAGAAACGGAGGAACATATATGAAGAAGGTCTTTTTTACAATAGCGCTGATAGCCGGAATGGTTTCTGTTAATACCTTATCCGCAAAGGAGTTACCGGCAATAAAAACAATACTCAAACAGCTCGATGTGCTGATGGATCTAAAATCCGACCTCTCGGCAAAAGTGAATATCACCGAAGAAAAGCCGAATCAGGGATTAAAGAAAATCGAATGCTTCTATTACCGTTCCGATACGAAAGATGCGTTCCTGATAGTAATGCTCGCGCCCGCGTCCGAGAAGGGCAACGGTTATCTGAGTATCGGCGATAACATGTGGATGTACAAACAGAACACCCGCACATTTCAGCATATCAGCCGCGACGAAGCGATCGGCGGAAGCGACGTAAAAAGCGGTGACATGGAGAAACGGAAACTGAGCGTGCTTTATAAAGGCGCCGTCGACGCGAAAACCGGTAAAGAAATGATTACCGAAGAGAAACTCGGCGATATCCCCGTGTATAAAGTCGAACTTACCGCGCAGGTAAATGATGTCTCCTACCCTAAGAAGGTGTATTGGGTGCGTCAGGACAACTATCTGCCGATGATGGAAAAATCCTATTCGCTATCCGGTACGCTGATGGAGACAATCTACTACCTGAAATATACGACAATCGGCGGAAAGTACTTCTGTATCAAGACCCGCATCGATGACGAATTCGATAAAGGCAATAAAACGCTGATGGAAATATCCGGTATCTCTCTCGATAAACTCGACGCGAATATTTTTACACAGGGTTATCTTGAATCCCTGAGTAAATAAGGGGCGGCCAATGAAAAAACTTACATTAGCGCTTGCTTTTTCGATGGTCATATCCGCGGGCGGCCTTTTAAGCGGACAGGAACTCGGAATGAGCGAGGACGAGATGTTCAAGGATGCCGATGTCATGGTGGACAGCAATACCATCATCAACGAGGATATCAGTAAAAGCCTCGATTCCGAATCCGTCACATTTTCCGGGAATCTTTACAGCCGCGCTACATTCAATATGACTAAGGATTGGCTGGCCGGACTGACCGACGGGGATAAAAACCTGTTCTCAGCGTACCTCGAGGGTAATTTCTTCCTCGATATCCGCCTCAGGAAGAGTTTTAAGGCATTCGTCAACCTCGCGATCAATTACAAATCAGTCGCGTCCGGTTACGAGATTTACGGAACGACTTATATCCTGATGACCAATGTCCTTGGCAGCGGCGTCGATCTATCCGGGGAAAATACGAAGATTATCCTCAAGGAAGTATTCATCGATTTGAATATCGACAAGAACGCCTACTTCCGCCTCGGCAAACAGGTGCTTCAATGGGGGCAGGGCTACTTCTGGAACCCTACCGATCTGATAAACAACGAACTCAAGTCGTTCAGCGACATGTCCCGTTACCGCGAGGGATCGTTCGGGCTGAAAATCACTATCCCCTATGAAACCTACTTCAATTTTTACGGGTTCATCGACGCGCGTCAAGTGGAGAAATTCACCGACATAGCGGTCGCGGGAAAAATCCAATTCCTGCTGGGAATCACCGAAATCGCGTTCAGCGGATGGGCGAAGCAGGGATTCTATCCCGTCTACGGGTTCGACTTCACCACCGCTCTCGGCGGATTTAATCTCTATGGCGAAATGAGCATCTCGTACGGGGATAATCATAAACGTTTGGGCGATCCGGTGATTCTGGGTCCGTTCACAAATTATACATTACTCTCGGTCGATGATAAATGGGTACCGCGTATCACGCTGGGATTTATGAAGACGTTCGACTGGGATCTCCCGGATCGTATCACGCTGGTCGGCGAGTTTTATTATAACGACGGGGGATATTACGATAACGTGTTCAAAGACCCCGCGAAAATAAACGCGCTATTTATGAACAACCTGTATCAGGCGAATTATAACAGCGTTTATTACGGCGCGATATTTCTTTCAATCAGCAGATTCCCGATACAGGATATGTCGGTATCCGTGAACGCTCTCGGGAATTTTAACGATTATTCGTTTATCGTCATGGGCGGGCTCAGCTACTCTCCCGTCAATAACTGCACGCTCGGGTTCAATATCTACGGATACCTCGGGGAGGATGACTGCGAGTATACCGCCTCCGGCAACCGGCTTGGGCTGGAAGCTACCGCAAAAGTAGTATTTTAACAGAAATAAAAAAAGACCCCGCTGATGCGGGGTCTTTTTTATCGTTGAAAAAAATTAAACTTCCTTCCCGGTAAACGGCGGATAAACATCGGTCATAAAGCTCATATAAGCGCCCATTCTCGTTACCCATCTCAAGGTACCGAGGATGAAACCGAACATCTTTTCAGGAAACTTCCCGGTGAAAAGAATGGCCCAGAAAGAGATGAACGAAATGACCATAACCGCAATCATACGGAAGTAAAGGATGAAACCATGGGGGATCATCACATAAAATATTCCGAAGAATGTGCGGACAAGAAGCATGAGACGTGAAAGCTTCTCAGGATACTCGACATTCAGGGTAATAGGATAACCCGATTCTTTGCCGGTGAACGGCGGATAAACATCGGTGAGGAACATCATATAAGACATGACGCTAATACCCCAGCGCTGGGTTCCGACATTAAAATCAAAGAATTTCTGGGGATACTTTCCGGTAAAAAGAACAACCCAGAAGGCAAGGAAACCCAAAAAAGCGGTCGCAATGCCGCGGAACATCAGACAAAAACCATGGGGGATCATCACATAGATGAAACCGAAGAAGGTTCTCGCCAACAGGAGAAGGCGGGAAACCTTAGGCGGACATGCACCTGAAACAGTAACAGGATAAGCCATAATACCCTCCTAAGAGATTTTTTTCCATTTTTAACTGAACTTTAAAAGAGTTTAAAGTTATTCCTTATTTTTGTCAAGAGAAAAATCGAAAATTGCTTAACACTTATCATATTTCGTATTTTTATCGATCTAATCTATCGGTCTGATAATTTCGACTTTTCCCGTGCCCAAATCGTAATACGCGCCCACTACCCCGATTTTCCGTCCCGGATCGTCGGCGGTAAACCTTCGGCAAATCTCCTCCACATCGCGGGCTGTCTCAACCACGTTACCCTTGATGGCATGCTCCCTGATATCTTCCTGATATTTATTGGCACGGTAGACCGCTGCACGGACTTTATCGATCAGTCCCTTGAGTTCGAATGAGAATTTATCCCCGCTCATAGCCGCGTTAAAAACCCCGCAGTTTGAATGCCCCAATACAAGCACCAGATTGACGCCCAGATACTTGATCGCGTATTCTACGCTCCCTATGATATCGACATTCAGAACATTCCCGGCAATCCGTACCACGAATAAATCTCCCGGCTTACAGTTGAAGATAATCTCAACGGGGACTCTGGCGTCCGAGCACCCGATGATAACCGCGATCGGTTCCTGGGTCAGATAGGTCTGGCGGCGTACCCTGTCCAATTCTTCATAATAAATGGAATGCTCGGTCGAATACTGCTGATTTCCTTCGAGCAGAATTCTTAATGCTTCCTCCGCAGGTATCACATGCGCCTCCCGTTTTTTCTAATTTTTTCCTGATTATATGCCTAAGTATTATAACCGATTTTGGAAAAAAGTGAAGAATCGACCCTGTAATTTTCTAAAGTAAACAATTTCGTCATTTTGTAAAAATACTGCCTGTATTATTGACAGGTAATTCCTATGCAATTACAATAATCTATCAATCGGAGGAGGTGCGGCATGATTCGTCGGATTCGAAAACGCCATATCATCATGCTACTTTTATTTATGTGTGTATCCGGCAAGGCGTTTTCAGCGTTACCGGGTCTCTCATCTTCAGACCCGCTCACTTTTACCCATCTTCAGGAGTGGATACAGGACTCCCGTTCTTCATTGGAAATGTTCGAAGAGACAATCCGCACGGATATCCTTGCCGCTAGATTTAACTATTTTTGGAACGACACCGAGTTCTATGTCAAAATGGATGACAGCTCGGTTGTAAAAACCAAAGCTCAGCACGTTACCTTTCAGGGAATGTTCTGGGGGCCGATTTTTACCTTCGGGGTGTGGGAAGTCCCGGCTACCATACTCGACCTCGCGGTTTTAATCGCGCAGAATGACGCCAGCTTCAGCTTCAATAAGATTAATATGACTATGTTAGAATTGGCAGTCTCCGCGAATAAAGCCCAGTCGCAGGCAAAGGTTCCTTTCTCAGGCTTATTGCGTATTAATGTCCTTTTCTCGCTGGATTACCTCCTGATGGATCTGAAGGCGGGGGGCACGAACGGTAAATCCATATTGGGGCGTTCCTATGCCGGATTAACCTTTAAAATAATGGAAGTATATTACCTATTCGCGGGATTCAATTTTCTCCACTATCCTTATGTATACGGGTGGCAATCCTTCGTATCCAACGATAAAGCATTCTCCGGCGTGCCCGGCGTTCCCCGTTACGCGTTCGGTACGGAAAACTATGCCCCCGACGAACTGCTCTATGAAACCCGCACCAAACTTTTCTTCTATCAGAATATCCTGAACTTTCTCCAGATACGCACCCTCCTCAATATCGATGCCGAACAGCTTCTGGATATGATCGGCGCGGGTGTGATTTTCCGTTTCTGGCAGATGTGGGATTTCAACAGTATCTTCTCCTATATCCAGTCAATAGATAAATATACGCTCGACCTGATGGGCAATATCAGAATATTCAACTGGCTGAATATAAACTATAAGTATAATATAGCATTTAAGCCCTTCGACGCGCTCGATTACCTGAAGCTCGGCATCGACCTGAATATCCCGTTAGGGGATTCTGACGCGGGCCCGTTTATGATATTTGCCCACGGTTATGCGGCGACCTATATGAGAGATCAGGAGCGTCAATTCGGTTACTACGGGTCGGTCGGCTTATATCTGCCGCTCTCAACCTGCCTCGAATTCGGCGTGGGGTATAATGTGGACGAAACTATGGAGAAATTACCGTTCTCCGGGGATAGTCTCACCTATTTCGTTCATTTTGAAATCGGGATGGATAATAACCTGAATTATAATCTTGAACCTATATACAGGGAGCCGTAAGATGAAAAAATCATTAATCCTTATATTATCCCTCGTTGCGTTGTTAGGCACGTCTTTTTCAGCCGTGTTTTCCGCGAGTTTTCTCGGGAAGGACGACGAGGAAACTGTCGATATGGACAAGTATAAGAAGCAGAAAGAGGACTATAAGAAAAAGAATAAGAAGAATCAGGACGTAAAAACTACCGATAAGACGGCCAAGGATTCCGATAAACCCGTTAAAATCACGGAAGAGGATGCGCCGCCTACGCAAGAGGTCAATTCATCCGAACCTGAATATTTCTGGGATTACGACAATGCCCAGAAGGACGTCCGCGAGAAAGTATTCGATTTCCTGAAAAACCCCAAGGGGTTGACTATCACAGCGGGATACAGTTCGATGGGTTTCTCAAGCTTTTACTCTTTCCTCGACGATTCCGAAAAAATCCCCCACCAGATCGATACGATGCTCGAGAACGCTATGGGGCATCTGAACGGATTTTGTCTGGGGCTCGAACTCGATCATTCCTTCGTCGATATCCGTTTTTCCCCGAATATGGGGCTTACCCCGAACGTACTTTTCGTACAGGTCGACACCGGGGTATATATCCTGAATAGGGATGAAAAGTATAAAAGTACGGTATATATCAATAGCGGGGTTTATTTCTCGGGTACGCTCGTCGCGTTCGCTTCCCCGATGTTCGCGCCTTCCTCTGTTACTAACCTGCGTCCGATGTATGTGGATATGTTTAATACCGGTATCGGTATCACTCATGTCAGCACGACAGTCCCCGCGATATTGGGGCTGGCCATAGCGAATACGGTTATGATCGAGGCCGGCGCTTATTTTAATCTGGGCGTGCTCCTGCCGTATTACTTCACCCTGGATATCGGGTTACTTGCTAATATAGAAATTGAAATTATCCCGGATATGCTCCGGCTCTATATGAAGACCAAGTTTGTAAAGTTTAAAAACATGGTTGCCAGGGAAGGACATGAGGATAACTACCCCATTTTCTACGATAACGCATTTTTCGATTTGGGTATAGGTTACGAGTTCTAGGATTTTTCGATGTCTTTCTTGATCTCGGCGAGAAAACTGATCGCTTCTACGGGCGTAATCCGGTTAATATCGATATTCTTTATTTTCAGGATTACGTTACCGTAGCGGTCTTCCGAAAATAATTCCATCTGCATGTCGCTCTTCGTTTTTTTTCCGCTCTTATCGCCGTGGCTCTCGATTACATTTTTCGCGATAGTCCCTTCTTTCTCCAATGTACGGAGGATATCCTTCGCGCGCGCGATAATCTCCTCCCGCATCCCGGCCAGTCCCGCGACATAGATACCATAGCTCTGATCAGCGGGACCCTTTATCACCCGCCTCAGGAATATCAGTTCCTCGTGGTACTCCTTGACGGCGATATTATAGTTCATAATCCCCTTCTTCCCTCCGAGCTGGGTAAGCTCGTGGTAATGGGTCGCGAAAAGGGTCTTTCCCGACATCTCGGGGCGCTCGTGCAGGAATTCGATGACCGCCCACGCGATCGACAGGCCGTCGTAGGTGGACGTGCCCCGTCCGAGTTCGTCCATAATAATCAGGCTGCGCGAGGTCATGTTATTGAGGATATTCGCGGCCTCCTCCATCTCGACCAGGAACGTGGAACGTCCCGCCGACAGTTGGTCGGATGCGCCGATACGGGTGAATATCTTGTCGACCATCCCGATATGCGCCGATTTCGCGGGGACGAAACTCCCCATCTGCGCCATAATCGCGATCAGCGCGTTCTGCCGGAGGTAAGTGGATTTCCCGGCCATATTCGGCCCTGTGATAATCAGAATCCTGTTTTCCCCGTCGTCCATCAGCAGATCGTTAGGGACGAACAGGTTCATTCCCATATACTTCTCTACCACCGGATGCCTGCCTTCCTCGATCACGAACGATCCGCCGTCATCGACGCGGGGTTTCACATAACGGCGGTCGGCGGCAAGCCCGGCAAGCCCGGAATACGCGTCGATCTCGCCGACACGCGCGGCTATTTCCTGTAACGCCGGGATTTCCGCGCCCAGTTTATCGACCACCTCGTTGAATAACGCTTCTTCGAGCTTGACCGTCCTATCTTCGGCAGTCGTGATCTGCATCTCGTATTCCGACAGTTCGGGTATCGTAAACCGTTCGGCGTTCACGAGGCTCTGCTTGCGGATATAATCCGCGGGAACGCTGTCAAGATTGGTTTTGCTGACCTCTATAAAATACCCGAAAACATTATTATATTTTACCTTTAACGATGATATCCCAGTCCGCTCGCGCTCCTTGTGCTGGAGACGGATAATCCAATCCTTTCCCTCGTGGAGAATTTTACGGATTTTATCCAGCTCGCCGGAATACCCCTCGCGGATCACTCCCCCGCCGAACGAGTTCGCGGGTTCGTCCATGATAGCACTCCCGATCAGCGCGGTCATCATGGCGGTATCCGCGATTCCCGCGGTAATATCCTTCAGTCCCTCCGCGCGGGAAATCCGCTGTTTCAGTTCCTCCGCCGCGGAGAGCGATATCCTGAGCGCGATCAGGTCGCGCGGGAACGTTTTCTTCAGCGCGACGCGGGTGGTCAGCCTGTCGATATCGGAGATACTTTTAAGTATATCGCGGGTATTGTTCCGCAGGATGGAATCGTCGAAAAATACCTCTACATAGTTCTGGCGCGCGTATATTTCCTTCAGGTCGAAAAGCGGCATGACTATCCACCGCCGCAGGAGACGAGCCCCCATCGGAGTAACCGTCTCGTCAAGGACGTCGAACAGCGTAAATTTCTTGCCGCCGTCCTGCATATTCCGCACAAGTTCGAGGTTCCGCAGGGTGAAGTCGTCCAGAACGACGGTCGAACCGCGCGAGAGATAACGGATGGAACGGATATTGCTGATTTGCGTAAATTGGGTCTCGCAGAGATAGTTAAATATCCCGGTGACCGAGCGGGAAACGGCTGAAATATTTTTTACATCGGATGGAATATCCACTTTATCGAACACGGATTGATCGTACTGGAAGTCATGGAAGTACCAATCGGGGCTGGACTGGAACAACGCCCCGCTGTTCGAAAGCAGCCCCATCAGGACGCCGTCCCCGGATAACCCCTCGTTATAGATGATTTCCGACGGCGCGAAGCGCGCGATTTCATCCTGTAAAATACGGTACTTCTCGCCGGGTTCGGCATGGATAGCATAAAACTCCCCGGTGGAAATATCCGCGAACGATATGCCTACATCCTCTTTCGCGCCGTATATCGCCATCAGGTAATTATTTACCGTGCGGGGCATCAACTGATCGTCGATCACCGTACCGGGGGTGACTATCTGCACGATGTCCCGTTTGACAATCCCCTTCGCCTGCGCGGGGTCTTCGAGCTGTTCGCAGACCGCGATCTTTTTACCGGCTTGAAGGAGTTTCTGGATATATTGCTGGGCGGCATGATAGGGAAATCCGCACATGGGAGTTTTATTCCGCGCGGTGAGGGCGATATTCAGAATACGCGAGGCTTCATGGGCGTCCTCGCCGAACATCTCGTAAAAATCGCCTAATCGAAAAAATAGGATTTTATCGCGGTGACGGGACTTGATTTCACGGTACTGCCGTTCCATCGGCGTAAGGTCACGGTCGTTATCCTGGTTGGCGTTAATTCCCCTGCTCTCCATATTCCGTTACTTTCACCATCTCGACTACTTTAGTATCTTTATAGCCGATGGAAATCAGGAGTTTTGCATACGATTTCGCGTCCTCGAGCTTGGTAATACCGCGAATCTCCGCATAATAGAGATCGTTGCGGTAATAAATCCCGATCGGGAGCCCCTTCTGGTTCTTCGCGATCTCTTTAGCGATAACATTGGCGACACTCAGGTCTTTGTACTCCCCGACGCGTACTACATATTCGAGCACTTCGGACTTTACTACTTGTCCCTGAATACTTTCGGCCTTACCGACCGTCTTTTCAGCAGTCACCTCCATATCGTAATGAAGGTCGGCCTGTTCGCCTTTGTACGCGAGTTCCGCGGGCGTCACGAAATAATAATCGACCCAATCCACCGGTTCGTCCTTAATGATATTATTATTTTCGAGATAAGTCAAGTAATTCTTGGAGAGCTGCGCCTCGGCGGATAACGGCATATTCCGAATCAGGATAGAGAATACGTGGAGCGCCTTCCCGTACTCCTTACGGTAGAAGAAACTTTTCGCGGCGTAGAAGAGCACGCGAACCCCGTTATCGAAAGACCACTTTTTCAGCTTGACCGCCTCCTGAAGGACATTCAGCGCGGTACCGTACTTTTTAAGGTCGATGCATGCTTTGGACTGTACGAGCAGCCCCTTATATGCCAATTCGTAATTCTTGGTAGCGTATAACAGTTTCTCGATCGCCTGGATCGCTTTCTCCTGCTCGCCCTGCGCGGAATAGATCACTCCGAGCATATAGTATGCCTTCTCCGTCTTGGACGATTCATAGACCTCTGACGCGGTTGCGAAATCCCCTACCACATAAAGGATGTCTCCGAGCTTCTCCATCGCGTTCGCCCAGTACTTGAAGTCCGTATAATCGGTGCGGATATAGTTCAGGTAGTCGATTATTTTCAGGTAGTCGGTCTCGATGAAACTCAGCATATAGAGCGCATACGGGACATAACCGGATTCGGAATAAGTTTGAATCATTTTCAGGTAGGTAGATTTGGCGCTCGCAAAATCGTTGTTTCTATAGAATTCGTTAGCCTGATTATAGATAACATAAGCCTTTGCGTCATCTTTATATTTATTCTGTAATACCGTCTGCGCCTGCAAAGTTACTGCGGACAATAATATAAGGCCGAGAACCCATCTTGTACGCATCCCGTTCTCCCGCGTAAAATATTTCTTAACATATTTATATCGGAAGAAAAAAGAATAAGTTGATATACTGAAAAGAAATGGTGGTATTAAAGAACCTTGAGGATATCGTCGTCATCCCCGGTATGATGCTTGACTACCTTACCGTCGATAATGTAAATGATGTCCTCGGACATATTGGTCGCGAGGTCGCCGATACGTTCCAGGTTACGGATAATACTCATCAGGCGCATCGATTGTTCGATCGATTCCGGGGAGGCTTTCATAAGCTGCATAATCTCGTTCATCAGCACGTCGCGGAACTCGTCTACCTGATCGTCTTCGATCAGTATCTGCTTCGCAAGCTCTACGTCTTCCCGGACAAACGCGTCGATCGCCTCGGATACCATCCCGCGAACCAGTGTGCCCATCTTAGGTATTTCCCTGAGCGGCTTCATAAACGGTTTATCGATCAGAAATAACCCGCTCTTCGCGATATTGACGGCATGATCGCCGATACGCTCGAAATCGTTGCTCATCTTCGCGACCATCACGATACTGCGAAGGTCTTTCGCCTCCGGGCGCAGTAACGCGAGATAACGGATACTCATCTCGTCCATCTCGATTTCAAAGTTATTCGCGAGCGGTTCTTTTTCTTTTATCACCCGCCTGAGGAGGTCCATATTTTTAGCAGTCAATCCCTCGATAGCATCATCTATCATCGATTCGACTAAAGTAGCATATTTAACCGCTTTTTCTTTTATTAATCCGAGTTTTTCGGTAACTATTTCCATAATTCATCCCTGTATTTCTAACATATATAACGAAATATAAAGCACGCGGCCTATCCGAACTTTCCCGAAAGGTATTCTTCGGTACGTTTATCCTCCGGCACGGTAAACAGTTTTTCAGTCGTACCGAATTCGACCAACTCGCCGAGATACATGAACGCCGTAAAGTCGGCGACGCGCCCTGCCTGAGCGATATTGTGCGTGACCAGAATGGTGGTAACTTCCTTCTTCAGCTCGACTATCAGTTCCTCGATATGCATCGTCGCCTTCGGGTCGAGCGCCGACGTCGGCTCGTCGAGAAGCAGGACGTCGGGATTCATCGCGAGGGCGCGCGCGATACAAAGTCTCTGTTGCTGCCCGCCGGATAAAAACGTACCCCGCCTATGGAGTAGATCCTTGACCTCGCCCCATAACGCAGAACTTTTTAAGGATTTCTCGACTATCTGATCTTTCTCTATTTTCGTCAGGTTGACGCTGTTCAGCTTATATCCCGCGATAACGTTATCGTAAATACTCATCGTCGGAAACGGGTTCGGGCGCTGGAAGACCATCCCGATTTTCCGGCGAAGCATGATCGGATTGATAGTGAGGATATTTTCCCCGTGGAGGAGTATTTCCCCTTCGACCCGCGCGCCCGGATTCATCTCGTGCATCCGGTTTAACGTGCGAATCAGCGTGGATTTCCCGCATCCCGACGGCCCCATGATCGCGGTGGCCTTTTTCTCGGAGAACGACATGTTAATGTTTTTAAGCACTAAATGGTCTCCGTAGTAAGCATTCAGATCAATGATCTCTAAAATTTTACTTTCCATTTGTTCACCACCACCTTTGTGAGAATGTTTAATAATAATACAATAATTACCAGCGCCGCCGACGCGCCCCATGCGTTCTCGATCAGGTTCGGACTCGCGCTGCGGGCGTTGTTATATATCAATGTCGGTAAGGTTTCCATCGGTTCCGTGACATTCACGTTGATATTGGGGTTCCCGAACGCGGTAAACAGTAACGGGGCGGTCTCTCCCGCGATACGGGTGATCCCGACCAGTATCCCGGTCACTATCCCGCTCAACCCCGCGGGAAGCACGATCCTGAGAAGAACCTTATAATATGGTGTACCGAGCGCCACCGCGGCCTCCTTGAGGGAGTCCGGTATCAGTATCATTGTCTCCTCGGTGCTTTTTATCACAATCGGCAGCATCATCAGCGCCAGCGATACGCTTCCCGCGATCGCCGAATAACCGCCTTTCATCGTGGTCACCCACCAGATATTTACGAATATCCCGAAGATAATAGAAGGTATACCCTGTATCATATCGACCGCTACGCGGACGGCGTTTGCTATTTTCGACTGCCGGTTCTCAGCGAGATACACCCCCGTCAGCACTCCGAACGGTACCGCAATCAATCCGCCCATCAGCACGATGAGGAATGTCCCGATTATTCCGTTGGCGATACCCCCGACATTCATCCCGACCGCCTCAATCGCAGTCTTTGACTGTCCTGAAGGAGGAATGCCCACCCAAAATTCAGGGATAAACAGTTTCGGGAAACCCTTCGCGAAGATGTAGGATAAAATGAATATCAACGGTACTATAGACAAAAGCGATAGTGTAATCACCAAAGCCTCGAAGACCCTGTCTTTCCAGATATTTTTTCGTACCGCGCTATTGACGGTCTGTTTTATTTTATCTTTTTTCTTGTCGGACATCCCCTACCTCACACTCAGTTTTTTTATCAGGTACCGCCCGAGAAGGCCGAAAACAAGCGTTATTACAAACAGGATCAAACCCAATTCCGTTAATGCCGCGATCTGCATAGTCCCCCCCTCGGCATACTTGCTCGCGATCAAGCTTGCGATAGTCTGCCCGGACGAGAAGATACTCAGCGGCACGTCGTTCTTATTACCGATCACAAGAGTGACCGCCATTGTCTCGCCGAGCGCGCGTCCGAACGCCAGAAGGATACCCGCGAGAATACCCGAACTCGAATACGGGATGATGACGCGTCTGACTACCTCGTAACGCGTACCGCCCATAGCATAAGCGGCCTCTTTTAAGTCGGCCGGAACCAGGTTGATTACCTCACGCGCAAGCGAAGCGGAGTACGGGATAATCATAATCGCCAGTACGAGCGATGCGGTCAGAATATTCGACCCGCCGCCCTCGCTGAACGGGAACAACTGGTGCACTAAGGGCCCGATAAATGTAAACGCCCAGAACCCGTAGATGATCGACGGTATTCCGGCGAGAAGTTCGTTGGTCGTTTTCAGGATATCGGAAATAATCCCCGATGTGAAATATTCCCCCAGGAAGATCGCAATCGCCATGGAGAACGGCAGCGAGATAAGAAGCGCGAGAATCGACGTCATCAAGGTACCGACAATGAACGGCATCCCGCCGAACCATCGCTGGTCGTCCTCGGAGATATAGTTCGTGATACTCCCGTAACGCTCGCCTATGATATCGATGATCTGAACCGCGCTGTATGATACATCATTCGTCGTCAGTGTCTGCGGAATAAACACGCAGCGGTAATCGTCCGCTAACGGGAGATTGTTCGCGTCGAGAAGGTTCTTTTTTATCTCCAATATATTGGTGGTATTTTCAGCCAACGGGGCTTGAATGGCCGCAATCAACTTGTTGGATATACCCGAATAATCGAGGGAAGGAACTACCGGATGGACAGCCCCCGTACTATCGGTCAGAATAAATTTATCCGGGCTGATGGAGGATTCATTCAGGGGCAGGATAAACTTGATTTCCACCGCCCATTTACCGCCTATGGGCTGCTTCGCCGATACATCGGATATCCGGTTCATACGTGCGAACCACTTTGTAATCGTGAAAAACTTCAGCCCGTATTCTTTAAATGAAGGCGCGGCCGTCAGTAAAAGGGTGAGAAAGATTCCGAAGAGGATCAGGAATACGGTGCCCGCCACAGCAAGAAGTATCCGGTTGAAGACTTTATCGCCCTTATAAACCGCAGGCACGATGTTCCGGTACCCTGGGGTATGATGCGTCTCGGGCTCAATCCTGTGCGCGTGGTGTTTGCCCTGATTTTTGTGTGATTTTGACATACCGGTCCGCCGTATCGTTTTTATAGATTATCATATTTTCTTCATTCGATGAAATAGCAGCAGAGAAAAAGCGTATAATTATAATTGAAATATTTTAATTCTCAATAAATAAAAAGTTAAGATTGTGTTAATTATTCTTATATTCAAGAAAGAGGATTGTCATATCGTCGTTCTGCGGCTGTGTCGCCCTGAATTTTTTTATATCCGCAAAAAGTTCTTTCTTTAAATTTTTTATATCGGTCTCTTTATACTTAATAAAATTCTCCCAGATTCTTTTTTCACCGTACTCTTCGTTCTGGGGATTTGTCTGTTCGACAATACCGTCGGTAATTATCATCAGAATATCTCCGTCATGCAGAATCAACTTATCTGCCTGGGGTTCGAGGGGTTGTATCCCCAGCGGCATATTCGACGAGTTTGTTGTCAATCGAAAAAGTTTTTTCTTTCGGTATAAATAAATATACGAATGCCCCATATCATAAAACACCAGTTGTCCATGCTTCAAATCGAGATCGGCAAACACACCGGTAACGAATTTCTGGCTCTCATAGGAATTTTGGATATAATCGTTCACTTTTTTTATAAATTGCGGCATTCCCTTATGAAAATCATATATTTCGAACATACCCGAAATACTGGTAGTTATCAACGATGCGGCGACCCCTTTACCGGATACGTCCGCGACGGTGAATACCCAATGGCTTTCCTTATAATTCTTTATGTTATAATAATCTCCCCCAACGCCCTTCGCCATTTTCGAGGCTCCGAATATTTTAACTTGATCTGTTTCATATAACAGTTCTTCCTTCACCAGACTCTGCTGCAGCATACGAGCAAGTGCAATATCCTTTTGGGTTATAGACGAAAGATACACCAGCATGTTTCTTGAAGAAAATATTCCATAATACTTATTCCCGTTTTCCGTCAGCGCGTAATACATTTCCGTCTGTAATTTTATATCGTCGGACAATTCATCCGAGATCGAATAGATGTTCCGTTCCTTATCGAATGACCGTACCGCCTCGACCACTTTCTCGACGGTTCTATGCTTCATCACATCGCGTCCGTAAGGTTTACTGAGAAGATCGAAGAGAGAACGTCGGTTGACTATCCCCAGGAATTCCAGATTATCATCCACCACACCGACCGCGAATAAGGATTTATAATGATCGAAGTCCCATGCCAAATCTTCCACCAGCGCGTTCTTGGAAACATAATATGCGCTGCTGATTAATTTCGCTACGACCTCCCCATGTATCTTTGTGATCGCATTCTGTTTGATGACTTCCATGTGAGTCTTTTCATTTTGACCCTCATGCGCCTGCGCTTCCAACTGCTTCTGTTTATCAGCTTCTCTGGTTATCGCGTCCGAAGGCATAATATTCTCCTTCACCTATCGTTTTCTATATAGTATCCGAGTTATCATAAAGGGTCTGTATAAACTGTTGATTATTAAACGATTAATTTTTGATTAATGTTACGGCGGGTTTATTGACTAATAAAAAGGGGTTGTCTCTCGACAACCCCGGTTAACTTATTTACTTACTTTCCCGCATCGGGAACAACTGCCTCGACAGGTTTGACAGGTTCGGGTTTCTTATCGTCTTTCACTATTTCCATGCCGAACTTATACTCGGTCTGAATTTTAAGTTCGAGCTGATTACCGCCTGTAGCGGAAGTATTTTTAACATACTTATCGCCGAAGTAGTAACCGAGCATCGGCTTGATTGTAAGGCCTTTTACGGGTTTGATACCAAAGCCGACAAAAAGCGTATTGTAGCTGTCGTTAGTGACGCTGGCCGATGTGTTGGGATTGACCATGTCGAACCGGACCATCGCGGATAATTCCGGCATGATGTCATAAGCGACCATCGCGGAAATAATGTCACCGAGAACAAAATTGGTGGTAGCATAAGCCACTTTATCCAGAGCAATGTACTGTAAAAGTACGTTTAAGCCGGACACCTTGAGGTCCGCATATACCGCGAGAGCGGACGCGCTGGAGGTACCGCTTTCCTTGTCGTTATAACGGAAGGAAACGCCGGCCATCAGCATCTTGTCCATCGGCATGATATTGACATCGGCGATAACCGCATAGGTCGGGTCGTCCTTGACGTTGAAATATTTATAGCCTTCGCCGTTCAGCATCTGAAGATGATAGTTCAGCATACCGCCAACGCTTCCGCTGATACTGACCCCGAGGTCAGCCGACGCGGTAGGCGCGACTGAAGAATGCTGTTCGGTAGCATCTTTTACAGGCAACGGGTACTCCCAATAGGGAAGATTACCGAAATAGGTTTTCTGCAGACCGGCGGTGATTACCAATTCGGGAGATATCTTCGCATCGACATAGGCATATTTCAGCATATACCAGAACGGCGCAGAGGTGGCACTCCAGTTAGCTAAATCGATTGTAAGACGGGCCTTGACGGCATCGCTGATCGAACCCTGGAAAGTGAGATACTGGCGGGAAATATTGAAACTGCCGCCCGTAGTTATATTCGCTTCCGAGTTAGTCAGGATAACCTTGTTGATATCCAACCACGTTAAACTTTCAATCTTCAACGAGGCGGCTTCAGTTACACCGATCGCCGCAAACATAAGAACCGCTACTAATAATTTCTTCATGTTTCACTCCTTCGATTTTTTCTTATTGATTACTTCATAACCGGCTGGCCGTTATAGGTCACCGATTTCAGGAGAGTTTCGACCTTAGCGACAGCGCTGGCAGGAATAGGCGCGTAGTATAACGGTTTCGCAAGCGCCTGCCCGTCATGGGTCATCCACCAAATCATATCGACTAAAGCCTTAGCCTGTTCCATTGTACGCTTGTTGTAGTTCTGTTCCTGATAGAGCAGTATCCATGTGAAACTCGCGATCGGGTATCCGTTAGGAGACGCGGTATTCGCGATAGAGCAACGGGTATGATCGGGGATAGCGGTATCGCCCGCGGCTATAACGCCGTCGATAGAAGGCAGGATATAATTACCGCTCTGGTTGCGGACTGCCGCGTATGCGAATCCGCCGTTCTCTGCATAGGAAAGCTCCATATAACCGATAGCGCCCTCGGTCTTATCCACTTCAGCCGCGACGCCGGGATTTCCCTGCCCGCCCTTACCGGTCTTCCATGCAACATCTTTCGCGCCCTTACCCATCGTTTCAAACCACTTAGGAGCGGCCTTTGCGAGATAATCGGTGAACGCGAAGGTCGTACCGGAGGAGTCGTTGCGGTGAACCACTACGATATCCATGTCGGGAAGTTTGACACCCGGATTCAACCCCGCGATACGAGCATCGTTCCACTTGGTGATTTTTCCCATGAAAATATCGGCGATCACTTCAGGAGTCATATTCAGCGGCTTGTCCTTAGTAAGACCGGCGCCCTTGAGGTTATAAGCTATCGCGATAGCTCCGATACAAGTGGGAATGTGGATAAGCTCAGTACCGTTATGGTCGGCTTTGAACTTAGCGGCATCCTCATCGCTGAACGGGTTATCGCTCGCGCCGAATTCAAGGGTCATCTGGGAGATACCCTTCTGACCCGCGCCGGAACCGAGGCCCTGGTAGTTTACCTCGACGCCGGAAATCTGCTTGTACTTAGCGAACATCGCATCATAGAGCTCTTTAGGGAACGTCGCCCCACCGCCTATAATTTTCGATACTGCCGCGTTGTTTCCGCAGCCCGCTAATGCAAACACAAACACAGAAGACAGTAATAGAATCAGCTTTTTCATACTAACCTCCCTAGGTTATATTTATTGTCATTTTTTATGACGGTAAATGATAAAAAAGGAAAGTGAATAGCCGATAAGGATTCTGTTAATTTTTCATTAACTTTTCAAAGATTAGTAAAAACAGATGTGATGCTGCTGATAGAGAAAGCGTTATTCGACCTTGAGGATCAGGAGACTCATATCGTCGTCCTGAGGCTGAACCCCGCGGAATGCGGTAACCGCCTTATATACGGCTTCGCGAATCTTATCGGGCGATTCCGGGGCATGCTCGGTGACCACGCGGCAGAAACGTTCCACAGTATACTCGTCGCCGGAAGGATCGGTCTGTTCGATAATACCGTCCGTCATAATAAAAAGGATATCGCCGGGTTCTAGCTGAATAGATTCCGGCTCGGAGACGACATCTTCCATGATACCCAGCGGCATATTGGAACGCGAGGACTTCAGGTGGAAGAGCTTCCCGCCGCGGAATACATAGATAAACGTATGCCCGAGGTCGAAGTAGAACAATTTATTGGTACTCTGATCGAAGTCCGCGATAATCGCGGTGGCGAACTTCTGGCTCTCGAACGCGCGGCAGATGAAGTTATTCAGCCCGAGCAGAAATTTTTTAAACCCGTACGCCGGATCGAATACATCGAAAAGCGCGGCGATACTGGATGTCATTACCGACGCCGCAAGACCTTTACCGGATACGTTAAAGATGCCGAAAAGCCAGTGATTTAATGCATAGTTCTTTGTCTGGAAATAGTCGCCGCCGCCGCTCTTGGAAATCACGGTAGACGCCTCGAGGGTAAAACCGTCGCCGTTAATCAGGCCGGTCCGGTTGAGAATCAGGTTTTCCTGTATAGAAACAGCGAGGCCGATGTCCTTTTGCGAAATCGCGGAAAGGTAGGTCAGGATATCCATCGAGTTGAGGATACCGTAAAAAGTCTCGTCGTCAAATAGCAGAACGAAATAATAGATCATATTGATCTGGAGTTCGCGACGGACCTTTTGGGATAAAGAGAAAATATCCATGAAGAGCGAGAAAGTGGGAACTTTTTCGGCGATTTCGCCGGATGTTTTTTCGAGTATGTTTTTATCGCCGTCGGGGAGATATAACGCGTCAATCAGTTTCTTACGTGTGATAATACCGACGCATTTCTCATCGTCGTCAACCACCGCAACCGCCTCGAGTTCCTCGAGAGGTTTAATCTTCATCGCCAGATCGGAGACCGACAGATCTTTATGAACATAATTATTTAAACGCGTTAATTTAGAAGCAACTTCGCCTCTTTCAGCGATTTTCTCCCTGAGCATTAAGACATCAACTTCCCCCATTATCTCATTACCCATTATTTTCTCCTATTTGATTCCGGCATTATATCTTACCATAACTGTAAAGAAAAAACAAATCTTTTAACCGTGTTTAATCGGTAAAAATACCGTAATCGCCGTCCCCACGCCCAATTCGCTCTCCACCAGCACCTCTCCGATATGAAGCTGAACGATTTTTTTTACAATCGAAAGCCCCAGACCGGTTCCGCCCAGAGAGCGGGAACGGGATTTATCCACTACATAAAATCTTTCGAATATCCGGGGCAAATGCTCCTTAGGAATCCCGATACCGGTATCCCGTACGGTCACTGAGACATTATCTCCCTGCCGCTCAATCCCGATAGTTATCGCCCCTTTTTCCGTGTACTTGATGGCGTTATCGATCAGGTTAATAAAAACCTTTTCCAATTGGAATCGATCCGCGTCAATCGTGATATCCTTTTTTGCGTCAATCGTGAAGGCCAGTTTCTTTTCTTTTATTCTTTTTTCGAATATACTCGTCAAATCCTTTAATGTTTTTAGAAGCGAAACTTTTTCATAATCGATTACACCGGAATTCTCAAGATCGGAATAGACCAGCAGATCGCCGACAATTTCCGACAACCGGTTCGTATTCCGTTCGATGATATCGAGATAACGTTTCTTCTCCGGATTCTTTTCTTCCATCTTGAGGGTCTCGATAAACCCTTTGATAGACGTGAGGGGGGTTTTCAATTCGTGCGAAACGCTGTCGATCAGGCTCTTCTTAAAATTTTCCGCGGCTTTTAAGTCGGAAATATTCGAAAGTATCAGAATTATATGATTCTTTAACGGCGACATCACGCCGGAAAAGAGATAAATTTCACGCTCCAATTCCAGTTCCCGGATGATGCCGTGTTTCTCAGAACGTATCTTTTTTATCACATTATCCAGCTCGTTATCGCGGATATACTCCCAGTACGGCGACCCGACAGGATCCTTCGCCCTCGCCATCTTACAAAAACTCTCGTTCGAGAAAACAATCCTGTCGTGCTCGTCGATCACCCATAATGCGCCCTGCAAGGTGTACATGATAGTTTTCAGTTCGTCGCGTTCCTCGTTCAGTTCGCGGAAAAGGTCGTCCATCTGCGTCGTCATATCGTTAAAATTATCCGCGAGCGCCTTAAACTCGTCGTCTGTCTTGAAAAGCACCCGCACCCTAAAATTCCCGTTAGCGACTTCTTTTGTCGCGTTGAGCAAATGATAGATCGGCACGGAAAAACCCCGTGACAGCAGGATAGTCAGGATAAGCGAAAGCACCAGGAGAAGTACGCCGAATGCCAGAAGCTGGGTAAACATTTCGCCGAGCAAAGCATTCTCTCCGCTTGCGTAGGAAAATATCTGTATCATATAGACGACGGAGCCGTACTTAATAACCGGGATGGTCACCGATAAAACAGTGCGCTTGAGTTCTTCGTTATAAAGCGTGTCCTCGGAGATTTTACCGAGGGAAGCTATCTGGAAGCCCTGCTGATTGCTGATGACAAGCGTTTTATCGTTCATCCCGTCGAGAACCTTACCGCTTTTATCGGCAACCGTGATTTTAAAGCCCGGTATGAGCGCGAAGCGTTCGAAAATTTTACGGGCGTCGTCGAAACGGGATTCCAGAAGCGGAGCCGCGATTTCAGACTTCAGTAATCCGCCGAATTTTTTTATGTACTCGAACGATACGGTTTTATAGAACGAATTGAGAAATGACTGGGCTATTATTTGATTGATGATAAGAAGAACAAGAATCATCAGGAAAAAACCTGAAAATATCTTGATGAATATTTTTTTCTTCATGTCTCGATTTTGTAGCCGACACCGCGGATATTCTTGATCAGGTCTCCCGCGGGCCCTAGTTTTTCACGGAGGTGACGGATATGCACATCGATAGTCCTATCGATTACCATCTTTTCATTGCCCCAGAGAAAATTCAGTATCTGCTCGCGGGAAAACACCCACCCCAATTTTTCCGATAAAATTGAAAGTATTTTAAATTCTGTAGAGGTGAGATCGATTCTCGTTCCGTCAACCTCCACTTCATAACGCTGGAGATCGATCGTAATATTCCCGATCACCCGCTTACTTTCATCCTTCTTGGGAGCCGCCCTTCGGAGTATAGCTTTGACGCGCGCGGTAAACTCCTTGGGAGAGAACGGTTTCGTGATATAATCGTCCGCGCCGAGTTCCAGCCCGAGTACCTTATCGATCTCATCCCCGCGAGCGGTCAGCATAACGACAGGGATATTGATATACCGCTCGTCTTTTTTCAATTCCTTCAGTATATCGAATCCGTCGCTATCGGGCAGCATCAGGTCGAGGATAATCAGCGAGGGATTCGCTTTCTTCAATCCCTCGTAGAAACCCACAACCGACGTATAGCCTTTTACCGAAAATCCCGATTTACTCAGGTGCAGTGTCACCAGTTCCAGGATATCCGGTTCGTCGTCAAGGACGATGATCTGTTTTTCCGCCATTTCTATCCCGCTTAGTTTTATGGTATCCATGCTAACGGAAATACCCGCCGGTGTCAAGAAACAGGGGCGTCGATTTCCGCATTCGATCAATCCTGATAATTCTGGTATTTCTTGAGCGTGTCCATCGCCTCCGACAACTGCTGCGCGTAGGTCTTCTTATTATGCGGGGCGAACTGGAGTATAGGTCTCGACACGATCGAAAATGTCACATCAGTCCGGGGGGATTTCCAATGGTGGATTTTCCCGCCCTGCATCTCTTCTGCGTTCCCGTACTCTTCGGTGTAATAATCGATAACCGTCTGGAAATAGGATGCATAGTCGTTCTTATTTTTGATATCCGGGAAACGGTATTGCGCGGCGTAGAGCCCCCTGAAGCTGAACCAATATTCGATAAAAACCTTCTGCCCTAAAAATTCGTCGGTATACGTCAGGTAATAGGTGTTGGCGTCCAGATTGGTCTGGTTGATCCCGCCGTAGTCGATGATATTTTCCGCGATCAACTCGGCCTTCTCGCTTTTCATCACCTCAGTCCGGGACATGCCCCATCCCGCGTTCCTGATATCCGGGACATTCGCGCACCCTGCGAATAACAGTATAAAAATGGATGAGGGGAAATACTTTTTCATTTCTGCCTCCTATCGTTCCGGTGATATTATAACTATTTTAAATGGCGAAAGTAAAGGAATTCTCAACGTTTTTTCGGATGTTCCGATTTAGATAACGGCAGGTACGTATGAATAGAATAAAGAATCCATGGATCGATACCCCTGATTATCACTGCTTCGGGTGCGCGCCGGGTAACGATCAGGGGCTGCGGATGGAGTTCCTCACCGACGGGCGCGATATCGTATGCGAATGGAATCCCCTAGCCGCGTTCGAGGGCGAGGGCGGCATCCTTCACGGGGGTGTGCAGGCGGCGCTGATCGACGAGATCGCGAACTGGTATATCCAGGTTTACTGCGGGACTGTTGGCGCGACCGTCACCCTGAATATCCGTTACCTCCAACCGGTATCGATCACCAAGGGCGCGATTACCCTGCGGGCATCGTTCAAGAAGAAACGTAAAAATATCATCACAGTCTACGTCGAGCTGAAAAGCTCCGCCGGAACCCTATGCACGACCGCCGACGCGGATTTTTTCACTGTTTCGCCGGAACTTGCAAGAACCGATTACGGGTATCCCGGGACGGACGCGTACACGGAGAAATAATCACTTACTCCATTTCTCGGGCGGAAGATTTGCTATCCCTTTGATATTCTGATCGACCCATTTAAGACGCTTTAGGAGCCAGCACTTGAGTTTTGATACTTCCTCTTCATACGTTTTCGGAAGCGGCTGAGGATTCGGCCATAAATAGACCCCCAAGACCGGCCACTTCTGGAAATTCCTTTTCTGCGCCTCGTCAATCCTGATCGTGATCTGATCGATAATAAATTCTACATTCCAGTCGCTCAGAACATTTTGCCGGAGTTCGTACCATCGCGCGATTAGTTTTTTTACGAACGATGGATCTTTCAACAATTTTGAAGGCAGATAACGGTAGGGCACCCACCACCCGGATGAGTAGTAACAGTCGTAATAGTTGATGTTACCGAACGCAATATTAAAATCCCATGGAGGCCCGGCCTTAATCTTGCCGTTAACATCCTTATAAAAATAAGTGCTGAAAATAAACGCATCGGCGTTGCGCGCGGCGATATTCAGGATCATATAATCGATAAATGAATCCGTATCTATATAATTAGTATAGCATTCCGTACCGCCGAATTTCATGGATATTAAACTTTCCTCGAACTTTGAGACATAGTTGGAGAGCGACAATATAGTCGAGGCAATAAGCTTTTTTTTCTTCGGGTACTCTATTTCCCATGCAATCTTTGATAAAGTAGTAAATGTCACGATCTCAGGATCCGGCTTATCCTTTTTAAATATATATCCTACAGGAAATTTGTCCGACTTTACTACCGCAATATGCACTTTATCCGGCGAGGGTTTTATCCGTTCGGTCAGCACAAATAACCCGAAGTAGTCGTTTGTCGATACGAGCGATGTGTTCTGATTGAGGTATAATTCCACAAACACTGTGCGAGGGGCGTACATTCCCATCTCGCGAGCAAGCTCGTAGGCGAGAAAATTCCTGAGAAGCGACTTATCGGAATACGGCCCGTTCAGTACCCAATCGGAATCCTCAGGCAGCCCTAGTATAGAGACTATTTTTTCCTTTCCGTTCTGTCCGCAGACGTCAATTGCAAACTGACCCTTCGGAACCGCTTGATTCTGGTCGTTTGTTACCGAGGATTTCCCGCGAAGTTCGATTTTTATATTAAAGGATTGACAGGCTGATTTAAGATACGGCATCCCTGTGCCCCACTGGTAATTCGTGAAGCAGTACATTTTTGCCGGTATTTTCGGTTCATCGGGGATTTTTTTATCGGCATCGATAAAAATTACCGGTACCGGTTTAATCGGATATCGATGGATAACAATATGGTAAGTTTTCGACGATTTATTTACCGAATTCCTGACCTCAATAATAAAACTATTCTTGCCGTACTTCAGGTAATACGGCCCGTTAACCGGAACGGTAGTAATTTTCCCGTTAATGTATATCCGGCTCCACGGTTCGGGCTGCGTCATAATACGGACTGAAAACACGGTGTAATCCACCATCGTCGAGTAATTGGTAATGTCGGGATGAAACATTAAGTCGATCGGTATAACTTTGTTATCGCTGATATATTTTATATCGATACAATACAGATACGCCTGAAACAGAAATAGAAACCCCGATATTATCATAAGTGTTTTTCGATTCACCCTGCTCCCCTCGAAAGATCCGGCATATTTTAGCATAAAATCGCGGTTTATTAAAGTTTTTCCAACCGGCATGGCAGATCAGAGCAATTATAAACCGGCCATAAACAAATGGAATTCAATCATTTATTGAAAAGAATGCCGAATCCATATAAAATTAACGACGGAATAAAGAGAGGCTGTATATGAATCCGGAATGGTATTATAACGAGTATCAATTATCAGGCACGGATTTTCATGATGAAAAGGAAGCCCGGTTCTATCAGGAACGGATCGCGAAAATCCGCGACAATGCGGCGGAAGCGAAGATGATCGCTGAATTGATCGGGCTTGCACCGGAACATACCCTTCTCGATATCGGGGCCGGGCCCGGGCTGATCTCCATAGAATTGGCGAAGCTTTGCACGAATGTCACCGCGCTCGATATTTCTGATATTATGATCAAGCTCGGGTGGGAGTATGCCGCCGATAGGGGCGTGAAAAATATTACTTATATCAAGAGCGGATTCCTGGACTTCGACGGCGAACCGGGGAGTTTCGATGCGGTTATCACCCAGCGGGCGTTCCATCATATCCCCGATTTCTGGAAGCAAGTTGCCCTCATAAAGATCAATACACTCTTGAAAATGAACGGGGTGTTCTATCTCGACGACGTCGTTTTTTCATTCAAGCCGACAGAGCATATCCGCGCGATCGAGGGATGGTACGAGACGGTGAAGGGTCTTTTCGGCGAGAAAAATGTTTATACCGCGGTGAATCATATCCAGAAGGAATATTCGACTTTCACATGGATTATCGAGGGTATGCTGAAAGAAGCGGGATTCTCTATCGAAAAAAGGATTCAGAAGGACGAATTTTTTTCTAACTACATCTGCCGAAAGGTTTCTGAAACATAATAGGAATACTTCTAACCAAACCGGTAGTTTTTCATACAAATGGTTTAGGAGTGCATATGAAAAATAGTTTATCCCTTTTGTTATTTTTCCTTCCCGGATTACTCTTCGCCCAGCTTGAGAATAAACCGATCGACTTCAATCCTCCGGGTAAGGGCGAAAAAAAATCTTCGTCATCTCTCAACGCATACCTCGGGATCGAGGGAAGCCTGAATAATTCGTTCGACAATCCATACGGATACATCGGGTTATCGCTGGGGCTGATGATCAATAAAAATATCCCCATCGGCATAACCTATCATGTCCACGGGGGAAATCAGCTTACCTCTATCACCCCTCCCCCCGGCATCGTATCGGTCTATATCAATACCGCCTATATGGGAGTTTTCAGCGGGTATCGTTTCTACCCCGAAGAACCGGTAGGTTTCTCCGTCAGCGGGACAATCGGTATCGGGGGTTTGAATTACACCTATAACGATAGTCTCGGCGAAGTCTCCTACAACCGGATGGAAGGGATATTGATGTTCATCCCGCAGGTCTCGCTCGATCTCCGCCCGTTCCAATTCCTTGAAATCTCGCTCGGAGCAAAATACCTTTTCTTTTCGGGTAATGAAAAAGACCTCGGGATCACCCCGGGGAATATGAGCGGGATATCGCCGTTTATCGAGCTAAAGTTTAATCCGTTCAAACTTTAGTCATCGCCAATTAAATTATCGCTTGACAAAAATACCCGCGCGCTCTACAATTCTCCATTAAGGAGTGCGAAATGGATATCAATAACGAGTTGATTAACGCATCCATATCCGGCGACATCGAACTGGTTAAGGATTACCTCAACGAGGGTGCGGAAGTCAATTTTAAGAGCTTCTTCACTATCGATAAGGATGAAACCCCGCTCCATAAGGCATGCGCGTTCGGACATCTGGAACTCGCAAATCTTTTAATCGAGCATGGGGCGAATATAAACGCGGTGGACAGCGACGGTTACACGCCGCTATTCAAGGCATGCTTCGCGGGACATCTCGAAATAGTCAATTTTCTGTTGAACATGGGCGCCGATCTCCGGGCAAAAAGCCGTTACGGCGATACCCTGTTACGGATATCCGCTGCCGGCGGAAATCTGGATATTGTCAGGATATGGGTCGAGCGCGGATTCGATATCAACACCGCCGGGTACAGGAATATGACCGCCCTGCATACCGCGGCATGGAGAAACCATACCGAGATCGTTAAATATCTGGTAGAAAATGACGCGAAGATCGATCTCCGCGACTCCGAAGGGAATACCGCGCTGCACCTAGCGGTCAAGAACGATGCGGTCGAAATTGCTCTTTTCCTTATCTCCAAGGGCGCGAATCAGGGAATACGCGACGGCGACGGGAATACCCCGGGTACAATCGCCCGCGCATCGGACAATCCTATGCTATCCGTAATATTCCAGAAAGAACAGGAAAAAGTATAAAGTTATTGGATTTTTAACAGACGTTTGGCGTTCTGAAAGAAAATCATATTTTCATACATCGCCCCGAGCCCGAGGTCGAGTATCTTCTTCTTCGTGACCGATGGCCGTTCCCACGGGAAATCGCTCCCGAAAAGTACTTTATAGGCTCCATGCCCGAAAATCATTTCCTTTAATAACCAATCGTCGATCTCCGTACAGAACGACGTATCGATATATACCTCGTGAAGACCCATGACGTAACTCTCGGCCTCCTCCCACATCCGGTATCCCCCCATGTGGGCAAGCACGATTTTCAGGTGACGGTTGAGCTCGCGGATTTGCGCGAAACGCTTGGGCGTGCCGTGGACTTCCTTGAACGCCACATCCCTGCCGGCATGGAAGACAATGATAAGTTCGAGACGCGTGCATTCCTCATAGATTTCGGTCATCATCGGGTCGTCGGGGAAGAATTCCTGGTATTCCGGGTGAAGTTTGATTCCCTTGATACCGTTCTCTTTGAGCGTCTCCAACTCCTCCCGTACGTTCCCCACCTTGCTGTACTTAGGGTGCATCGTACCGAAACCGATAACATCGACGCTGCTTTTATTAAACTCGATGACCTTTTGATTGATGCTCTCCACCTGTTCGGGACGCGTCGCGATCGGGAGATTGATCGAGAAATCGACTCCCTCCTCCGACATATACCTGCGGAGGGAATGAACAGTGCCGTCCCCATAGCATTGGACATTCCCCTCTTCTCCCAGTTTGGTGACTGTCTTCAGGGCTATATCGTCGGGGAAAAAGTGCGTGTGAAAGTCAATCAGCATGCAACTTTCCTTTTTTTAGTGCATAAATTATACAATAAAAAGAAAAGTTTTCAAGAATTATTACATTCCTTTACGCTATTTTATACAATAAATTTCTAAACTACCCGTTTCCTACATTTTCACGAGCGCCGACGCCATAATCTCCCCGGTGCTCGCGTCGATCAGCTTCGCGAAGTAAACCCGAACTCCGCCGACATAGTAGAGCTTGCTCGCGAGAATGGTATCCGCACCCGTAAGCTGTTTAATCTCGTCCGAACCCTCGACTACCTGCGCGAGCTTCAGCTTGATCTCGTCGAGTATCGCCTCCATCTTCTGGCGTTCGACAACAGTGAGGTATTTATACTTGACGAATATGTCCTCCGTAACCGTAATCACATGCGAGGAGAGCAGCTTCAGATCGTCCCCCTCGATATCCGGGGGAAGCACCATCACGCTTTTCTTGGCGCCCATATTCCCGGCGGTCTGCTTCATAATCTGCTGGATCGCGTTATCGATACGGCGGTATATCTCGTCTGTAAAGTTCTTATAATCGTACTCTTTCTTTAACTGCGCGACAAGCCCCTGATCGGCGAGATTGTATATTTCTTTCTTGACGTTATCGACAATGATATCGTCGAGCGAACGGGACTGGTAATTCGCCCCGGTGTGATGGCTGACCATACCCGGATCCTCGGGAGTAGCGCCCCCGCTGCTTTCACCTTTCTCGCCGTATGTCAGGAATATAAAGTTGCCTTTAGTCATCTGCGAAAGTATCCGCAGGTGGATTTCCCCGACAAGGTCGAGCTCGCTCGCGCCGACCGTGAAAAACTTGATCTGCTTGGCTTCGGCTTCCTGCGCCAGTCCGGTCAATTCGAGAAGCGACTTGAGCTTGGCGGGCGCATCGGTCACAAGGAACACGAGTTTGATCGAATTATTGTTCCAGTTGAGCGCGAGGGTCTTTTTTATCCCGTCGAGCATCGCTTCGGGATAATCCCCGCCCCCGTTCGCATCCACACCCATCAGGAAACCGTAGAAGGAATCGAACTTATCCGTCAACGGAAATTCCTTGGTGAGATAATCGTCGGTATCGTCGCGATAGAGCACCATACCGAAACGCGCCAGAATATTACCCTTGGATATTTTTACTATTCTTTCATTGATGGAATAAATCGTATTGCAGAGTTTCTCGATTTCGTCGCCCATACTTCCGGTGGTGTCCATCAGGAACACAATGTCGATCGGTATCTTGGGGGTTTCCTCACGGGCGATATCGAGCGTAAAAACCGGGCGTTCGTAGAAATCGGGGGTGTAGCTGAAATGATAACTTTTCCCCTGATACTTGACCGCGACCGCTTTCTCCTTTTTCAGGTCGGACTGTTTGGGATAATAAAGGATTTCCCCGTCCTGATAGGTCGTATAATTGACATTGTCGATTTTTACCTCGGCGCCGAATACAGGCTTACCGTTCTTATCGCATACAGTGACAATATTGCGGTAGGGTAAAAACTCCTGCACCGGCTTTAAGTCCTTAATCATAGGCGATTTGCTTTTATAGTTAGGAAATTCCTTGACCAGAAAATCGAGGTAATACTGGTACTCTTCGTTATCGTCATGCTCGCCCGCCATCGGGACATTTTCCTTATCGAACTTCTTTTCCGGCGCCGTTTTATCCACAACAGGCCCCGTCTCCGCCCCGCCTATCGTCTTCCCGGGTACGACGTCTCCGTCCATTAAAGTCTTTTCGCCTTCGCCTTTATTCTTCTCTTCCACGGATAACGAGTCGACCACTTCGCTTTTCCCGCTTTGTTTCACCGGCTTAGTGTCGTCGTCTTTAAAATACTCGCTTTTATCCGTTTTTTTACCGTCTTCGGCCGGACCGGAAGTCGGTTTGGTCAATCCTTCTTTTGCGGCAGTTCCCCCGCATGAGGCAATGAACCCTAATACGATGCCCATGAGCAACAATATATAAGCGGTCCCTATTCTTCTCATTTTATCCCTCCTCTGTTATCTTTTTACATATGCTTCACCTTTTCGAGAGCATCGATAAGCTCGCTCTCCTTCATATCGAACGAATATCGCCCGTTCTCATCGCGAACCTTCCCGATTTCCGGGATGATTACGAAGCGGGTATTGCTCGCTTCATTTTTCTTATCACGGGTTGAGGCTTGAATAATTTTATCCATATCCATTTTATCTAACAATGCCGCGTATTTCAATAACCCGTATGCTTTTAATACCCGCCCGATACGCTCGAACTCCTTTTCGGAAAGGATACCCCGCTGAAGCGACAGGTACGCCTCCGCCGCCATCCCGATCGCCACCGCATACCCATGCGGTATCCTGTAGTCCGACGCCGCTTCGACCGCGTGCCCGACCGTATGCCCGAAGTTTAGGGTCTGCCGGAGCCCCGCTTCTTTCTCGTCGGCGGATACCACCGAGGATTTAATACGGCAACTCCCGTTTATCATCTCGATCAGCGTATCGCCGTCAAGTTTCTTTATCTTCGAAAGCTTTTTCGCTATAAAGTCGAAATATTTACTATCCGCGATTATCCCGTGTTTGATGACCTCCGCCATCCCGTTGATCAGATCGCGGCGCGGCAGGGTCTTCAGGAAATCCGTGTCGATGATCACCGCCTTCGGCTGGTGAAAGACTCCCATCAGGTTTTTGCCGCCGGGCGTATCGACCCCGGTTTTACCGCCGGTCGAACTATCCACCATCGCGAGGAGACTCGTCGGTATCTGGACGAAACGGACGCCGCGCAGGTAAATCCCCGCGAGAAATCCCGCCATATCCCCGGTCACCCCGCCGCCGAACGCGAAGACGCATGCCTTCCGGTCCAGTCCGGCGTCCTGCATCTCGGCGAACATCCCGGTAATCGTGCGGATATTCTTTTTCGATTCTCCCGCCGGGTACACTATAATACGCGCGTCCGCGCCGAAGGTAACATTTAACAAGTCGCGGTAGATTTTAAAGAGATGGGTATCGGTAACTACCGCTA
Source organism: Brevinematales bacterium (assembly GCA_013177895.1). Taxonomy (GTDB): domain Bacteria; phylum Spirochaetota; class Brevinematia; order Brevinematales; family GWF1-51-8; genus GWF1-51-8. The sequence continues at coordinate 82,898 of JABLXV010000004.1, forward strand.
TGCGGGAGGGTTTGAGCTGAGAAAGGGTATTCCGTACCTTGTCCTTGAAAATTCCCGTCCCGATACTGATTTCATACGAATCGTCAATCGAACGGTTGAGGGATACGGGGACTGTCCGCGTCATATTACTTGCCAAGCCGGGATATATATTTGTCCATCAGCGCGACATGCTCCTTCTCCTCGGCGATCACTTCATCAAGCGCGGTTTTTGTTTCGCCGTTTCCGGCCTGCCCGTGGATGAACGAGTAGAACTGTACGGAAAATATTTCCTTGCTTCGCGCGGCTGAGAATATATCTTTCTCAGAATGGATATCCTTCCAATCGTCGGCGGGTTCGTCCTGATCGAAAAGGGAGGAATGGTACTGCTCGTCGAGATAATTCCCGATATCGTCGGAGTCCATATAGGCGTCGTCTTTGTACTTTTCCTCGAGACCGCGGAAAAGCGCGAGATGCTTCATTTCCATCGCGGCCAATTCCTCAAAAAGATTTTTCATTTCTTCATTTTCGGTATACCCGACGGCTTTTGTATAAAACTCAATCCCTTGTTTCTCTAAGTTCTGCGCGATCTTAAAGACCTCAATCTTGTTCAGTTCCATTTATTTCTCCTCATACTTACTACATATGATTTTAACGGATAACCTGGAAATGTCAAATGTCCGCCCCTTCGCCCTTTCTCGATAACCGTACTATTTCATCGAAATCCATCAATCCCTGCGATATCCTGTATTGGAGGTGGGAATTACGCGGGCTCTCGCCGTAAACAAACACCCGTCCGAGTGAACGGAGGCGGTTCTTCAGGTATACCGTCTTCTTCCGCAGGGATTTTTCGCTCTCCATCGGCGCACCCTGTAATTCCGTGAGCGGCTTCGGGACAAGCGGATTGATATCGACTATGATCTCGGGCTGATACCCGGTCGCCTTGACGTTGACCGACGATACCGCATGGATTTCCGTCACCAGGCGGATAATCCCGTCGATATCCTCCATCGTCTCGCCGGGGAGCCCGATCAGGAAATACAGTTTCAGCCGTTTTATCCCGTACATGCACGCGGCGCGGATTTTATCGAGTATGAGGGGTTCGGGGATATCCTTATGAATCAGTTTCTTGAGCCTCGGGGAAACCGTTTCGGGCGCGACGGTGAGCGTTTTATTCTCGTTATCGATAATCGCCTTGAGGAGCGCGTCGTCGAGCGGTTCGATACGGAATGCCGAGAACGACAGGCGGAACCCCCTGCGGTTCAACTCCTCGATAATCCGCGCGAAATCGGGATGATTGGTCGACGTCGCGGCAACCATTCCAAGTTTGTCTGTCAGTCCCTGATAATAGTCCGCTGTCTCGATCACCCGCTCCATCGGCAGAGCCTCGTACTCCCCGTACGCCCGGCTCACGAGGCAGAACGCGCATTTATACTTGCAGCTCCGGGAGATTTCGAAAAGCCCCCTGTCCGCGAACTCGGTCTTATCGGAAAGTATCACCGTATGCGCCGGATATTTCCATTCGGAATCCCGCAGATAGGACACGGCATCTGTCCCGCCGCTCCGCGTATATATCCCGTCTATTCCCGATAGCGCGGTGATAAAAGCATCCCGATCAACGCTTTCCAGCGCCGCTTCCACGACAGGGCGGACGAGTAACGGGGCGTCTCCGCACGCGACCGCGTCGGAAAACTCCATCAGATACCCGGACGCGAATACCGCGGCGATTCCCCCGGTAATAATATACGGCTTCGCGCGGCCATCCGGGGATATGGGGATTCCCGCCCCTTCCAGCATCGCGACACAGTTGATGATATCGGTTTCGAACGATACCGATATAAAAATCAGGTCGAATTCCCCCAGTCCGCGGCCGGTTTCAACCGAGACGGGGGACTTCGTCCCTTGATCGAAAAATACCCGTTCGCACATCACGTCGGGAATATTCTGGACTTCGTTATAGACCGAATGAAACCCGAGATTGGACATCCCCAGACGGTAACAGTTGGGAAATACAACCGCGATATTCTTGCGGGAGCGGGATTTCGGGTAACGGTGAATAAAGCGCTCGGTCATTCAATTCTCCATCATCGTGCTGATTACGCTGTCCACATCGGAATAGAACGTCCGCTGTCCGGTCTCGATTTCCTCGGTATGCTTGGGGTCATGGGTATAGATCATCCGGCGGTGCTCGGACAAACTCGCGATCAGGAGATACGATTTCTCTTTGACGGATTCTATCTCGTCATACCCGCAGATGAAGCTCATTTTTTTACCCAGTACGATATCCGAAAAAGTCCTTCCGTATATACCCTTCACCGTGAAAAGCACTTCCCATAGTCCGTAAAGGTATATTTCCATTAATCCCCAGATAAGCTCGAATATGATTTTCCGCGCGGCAAGAAACAGGTACAGCAGCCCCGCGATAAACAAGGCAAGCCCGATCGACCAGAATTCGCCTTTGTTGACCCAGTCGATAAACGACGCGATGAAGAAATACGCGCCATAGATAAAAAGGATACTGACCACCAGATCGCGGTGATAAGAATTCATTTTTATCATCCGATAGGTGGACGGTAAAAAAGGATACTTTTCATCGGGTGTCTCTTGCTTCGGCTTTTTCCGCAGATGCTCGTTCCGCCATCTCCTGTTCACCAGCAGAAGCGCGATACGTTCGATTATCAGTATGAACGCGGCGAAAAGCAATCCGGCGATGGAATACAATATTATCGATGGGGGTTGCGGCTTATAGTCCGGCGCGTAATCGTACCCGCTGTGATAACGAAGCGAAAGCCATGTCATCATCATACTTTTTAAAATCGACCCGGAGAGCAGAAATTCGCTCCATGCCGCCGGAGTGCCTTCTGCTTTGGCCTTCTTGATAGAATCCGCCAATAACGACATCTCCGCGCCGAATTCCGTTACGGGCACGAGAAAACATATCCACGTCATCCCGTCCCGCGAGGGAAATCCCGCATCGACGGTATAAATCTCCGTCATGTTGCCTTTTATCCTGAAGAACTGTACCGATTTTTCTATAATAATCTGTTCGTACCCGGCGTAAACACGTCCCGGGGATGTCAACGCTTTAGAAAATATTTCCGTATCGCCTGACAAAAGCCCGCCGAATAGAAAGAACACCGCCTCGAATACATTATCGCATACCCGCGTCATTACGAGTGGATTTTTATTCTCCGCGAGCGTTACGGCAAAACTCTTTTCATCGAATTTAACCCCGCTTTCATAACGGATTAAAAAACCGGGTAGGCTTTCCTCATAGTCGGTTCCCTTCACCGGGGTTTTGAAAAATCCCGCTTTATATGTTTTATTCTGGTTGGTAAACGCCCGCTGATAGAAGTTCCATGTGGGGAACACGGCGCTGAAATGCCCCTGATAATCGATATAGTACTGATAGGCCATACTTTTCGAGGGATATGCCATACCCCGCGTAAGAAGGATAAAAATAACGCTGATCAATAACCGTTTCAAGATACCCCCGTATAGGCAGCGGCCGTCTTATTTAATACTTATTTCCTTCAGATATATCCCGCCGCCGTCGCGATAAAGATAGATTACTTTCGTCTTATTCCCGTCCGGTTTCATATAAAACTCGAGAATATCCTTCTGGGTTTCCGTACCGTTTATGTAGAGTTTGCCGTCGGCGATATAAACAGTATCCCCGCTCTTAACATTCATCCCGATATGCCCGAACGACTCATAGGGGCCCCATACCTTCCCGCTGGAAAACTCCAGGTAATCCTTCGTATCCCAATGCTCGGCGATCATCATCCATTTTTCCGACCCCTCGAAGTACCGGAAAGTATCTATCTTCTTATAGGAGCCCGATTGCTTCCCGTCCGCGAAGTAAAGATACTCCTTTCCGTTGGGGGCATGTACGGGGAATCCCCACGACTTGGCGGAAAATGACGGAACGCCGGTCAGCACATACGGCCCGTACTCCTTGCCGTTGATAATATGCGCCGTGTTCTTTTTGGGCGTCAGTACCGACACGCACCATTGCCCGGACTGCACGGTAGTTTTTTCTATCGATTGATACGGGCCGAACGTTGTACCCGCGATATTCATATATTTATACTTATCCTGAGCTATCACCGTGAGAAGCTCCTTTTTCGGCGTAACCGGGATATATGAAAGAACCGGGGGAATTTCACTCGTCAGCGACTGCCCGTCCGCCCCATCGGTAACCACCTGCCAGCCATCGTTCTTCTGATACGCGAACGCCCAATGTTTCCCCGATAGGGAATACACCGGCAACGTCACCCACGGATACGGCCCGAACGCCGCGCCATCGTCGAAAATGATTTTATCACCGCCGGCCGTTTTCAGCACATATCCCCAACGGTTCCACTCGGGACTGTAGAACGCGCGGGGCGGATCCTCAGGTTGATAAAGTCCCGACGGGTCGTCGATTTTTAGGGTGATAAGTTTCCCGTCGCTGAGGAAATATTCGATATTGCCGATCCTGACAATACACCGCCATTTTGTGCCGGAGGCATTGAAGCACGGCGAAAATATCCTGTCGTAAGGCCCGTACTCGCCCTTATCCGTGATGAGAAAATGCCCTCCCATCCCGATATAGCCGATAATCATCCAACGGTAGCCGGTGGAGGTCTCCTTAAAGACAAGGTCTCCGGTAAACGTACAGGAGCCGAACATTTTACCATCTGAACTGATGATATATCTATTATCAGCGAAAAGCGCCCAGTTCAGCCGGGTATCGTCGAAAAACCTCGGCTCGATCTTATCGTATGTACCGATATACTCGCCCCCGACGGATAACTCGATACGACCGTCCTTTTTTATCCCGATGCAAGGTATCAGCTTTTTCCCCTGCAATGAAAACAGGCAGACTTCCGGGACGGGAGATTGCCCGGGTTCCAGTACTGCGACCTTTTTTACCGGAGCGGAGCCGCTTTTAGCGTATGCATAAAATGGAAGCGAGATTATCAGCAGTAATCGGAAGAGTGAATGTATTCCCTTGCTCATTCCTTGTTATTCCCTTTCGCGATCGATTTTACGACCTTCGGATTGAGAAAAAGTTCCAACGTAAACATTCCCGGCGCGGCGTCTTTCCAATCGTCGATTTCCGATTTGAGTACCGCGAGAGCAGATGTGGGGAAACGGAGTCTCGCCTGCCCTGAGGAGATCATCATCGTCGTCAGTTCCTCGAACGTGGGATTATGCCCGATCAACAGCACCGATTCATAATTAGCGGGAATTGTCCTGATAAAGCCGAGCATCTCAGCCGCATCGGCATTATAGAATTCATTTTTATACTCGATGGGAATACCCGCGCCGGATGAGGAGGATACCGCCTCCGCGGTCATTTTCGCGCGGAGCGCGTCGGAGGAGTAAATGATCTGCGGGGGAACATCGATATTCCGCACCGCCTTTCCCATAATGGGAGCATCTTTCACGCCGCGCTCATTGAGCGGCCTGTCAAAATCGTTCTTATCCGGTTCCGACCAATCCGATTTCGCATGCCTGAGCAATACTAATGTTTTCATCGCCGCCCCCTTTTTTCATTATCATCACATTTCTACAATAATTGTGCCCTAGCCGGTAATACCGATATTATCGTTAATCCCCGGCGGTATTTCAAGGCTTCCTATTATATGTCCCCTGAAAAAAAAAGTCAAAGCGAACCCGCGGTTTTGCTTGACATGGAAACGTTTCCATTTTATAATACTTATTATGTTTTAGGAGGAACCCATGAAGAAAGCATTCATCTTGATTATTGCCGCTTTTATTTATGTTTCCTGCGGGGGTAATGTCAGACCGGAAACCCCGTGGTCCATCTACGAGGCGGGAGTAAGCCCGAAAGTCGAGACAAGCATCGATACCTCGATGATACTTTTTAACTCGCGCGACCCGTTCTTTAAAACCCCGTTTGGCGCGGTAGTTCAGGGCACACCGGTGACCCTGCATATCCTGACAAAAAAGGACGAGATCACCATGATCAACGTGATTGTCTCGACCCAGCAGATTGTCGGGAATTCCGCGCAGGAGAAATACCGTCCGGTCGGCACGTACCCGATGAAAAAAATCGGCGTTACCAACGGCCTCGACCTCTGGGAGACCGGGTTTACCCTGAAGGATATCGCGGTCTACGGGTATCACTTTGAAATCTATAAGACCGGAGACGACAAGGTATGCCTCGGGGATAACACCCATAAGGTCGATGTGCCTTACGTCAATATCAAGGGTACGGGCGGCATCGGCGAAATAGCCCCGTTCAGCAAATATATCTTCCCTTATACCCTCACCGTGTATACCAATAATTACCATATGCCGGCATGGTCGGATAAAATGATCATCTATTATATCTTTCCCGACCGTTTCAAGAACGGCAATAAAAAGAACGACCCTGTCATAGGAAAAACCAAGTTCTACGGGCAGAAGGACATCGAGTTCCATACCAACTGGAACGACCCTCTCCCGTATCGTCCGGGTAACGACGACGGGTGCAAGCTCGACGATAACGAATACTGTAACGATTTCTACGGCGGAGACCTCGACGGTATCATCCAGAAACTCGATTACCTCAGGACGCTCGGGGTGAACGTTATCTATATCAACCCGATATTCTTCGCGCCGTCGAACCATAAGTACGATACCGGGGATTATCTGAAGATCGACCCGATGTTCGGAGACCTTGCCGTGTTCAAGAAACTGGTCGCCGAGGCTAAGAAGCGCGGTATTGTCATTATACTCGATACGTCGCTCAATCACTGCGGTTCCGACTCGGTCTATATGGACAGGTACGGAAAGTATCCCACATTCGGCGCATTCGAGGGTGAAGTCATCCAGGAAAAATCTCCCTACTACGACTGGTTCGAATTCGTTCCCAAAGCGGGAACCGCCGACCAGAAGTACCAGCAATGGGCGAACCCGACTCTCGCGAACCTCAAGGAATCGCCGTCCTATAAGAACTTCGCGTTCATCGCTCCCGATTCGGTGACCAAGTATTGGATGGCTCAGGGCTCCGCGGGATGGCGCATGGACGTTACCCCGTGGGTCACCGATCAGTTCTGGAGAGAATGGCGTACCGAGCTGAAGAAGGCATACCCCGACGCGTTCACGTTCTCCGAGGTATGGTTCGACGCATCGAAGTACCTGATCGGCGATATGTTCGACTCGACGATGAACTATATTTTCCGCTCGTCGGCGATCAATTTCGCGAAGGGCGGCGACGCATTAAAGACGGTCGAGGCGCTCGAAATGGTGCGGGAGAATTATCCCGAGCCCGTGTTCTATAAACTGATGAACCTGATATCCGGGCACGATCTCCCCCGCGCGTTTTATGAGATCGGGTATACCAAGTACGATAAGAAAAATTACGAAAAGATGAAAGCCCGTCTCGAACTGATATTCGTCCTGCAGTTCACCTATCCCGGCGCGCCCGCGATTTATTACGGCGACGAGATCGGGATGACAGGCGGCGCCGACCCGTTCAACCGCGGCCCATATCCGTGGCAGGAGGACGGCGGCTCCTACGGCAATTACGACTTCCTCCCGTTCGCGCAGAAGCTCGCGAAGATTCGCACCGATAATCCCGTGTTCTCTCTCGGAAAAATCGGCATGCTTTATTGTGATACTCATACGATCAGCTATAAGCGTTGGGACGATAAATCGTTCGCGATCGTGGTGATGAACAACAGTAAAAAGGACGCGGCGGAATTCGAATGGAAGAATGTCGCTGACGGGGAATATACGGATATGCTTAGCGGAAAGACGGTTACTGTAAAGACAGGCGAGCCGTTCGAACTGCCCCCGCTCAGTTATGCGGTACTGCTGAAGAAATAACGATCCTCCTAAAGGAAGCGGCCGTTCTGGGGCGTGTTGACGAAGTCGGAAATTTAACTATTTTCCGTCACTGCGATGAGCAAAGTGAAGAAGCAGTCTATATAATATTATAACCATTAATAAAATAGATTGCTTCGGCTATGGTTCGGCATCCCGCTGAACGCGGGACCTGTCTACCTTCTCCGCAGGTAGAAGGCAGGCAAGCGTTCACCATGACGCCTCGCAATGACATTATGAGTTCGTCTACACGCCCTCTGCGAAGCGGCCGTTTTTTTATTGCCCGGGACAAATCGTGTTCGACGGAGTTTGATTTTTTTGCCCAAATCCGCTAAAATATTGGACCAAGTTAAGGAGTAACCCATGAGAAAAGCAAGTTTCGTATTTCTGTTGTTATCCGTTTTCAGTTTCGGTTTCGCGCGTGAGGATGAGGCTGCTATGCCCGCCGCATCGTCCGCGAAGAAGAATCCTTCCGCGTTATTCGAGACCAGTATGGGCAATTTCAAAGTCGAGCTGTTCCTCGACAAGTCTCCGATCACGGTTCAGAACTTTATCGACCTCGTGAATAAAGGCTTCTATAACGGCTTGATCTTTCACCGCGTCATCGCCGATTTTATGATCCAGGGCGGATGCCCCAAGGGTAACGGTACGGGCGGCCCGGGCTATAAGATCAAGGACGAGTTCGACCCGTCGCTGAAGCATGACGGACCCGGCATCCTGTCGATGGCGAACGCCGGACCGAACACGGGCGGATCGCAGTTCTTTATCACTCTCGTCGCCACCCCGTGGCTGAACGGCAAGCACGCGATATTCGGGAAAGTGTCCGAAGGTTTGGACGTCGTCATGAAGATCGGAAAGGTCAAGACCGGGGCGATGGACAAACCGGTTACGCCCGTAGTAATGAAGAAGATTTCTATCATCAAGTAATCCACCGATGGAATACCGCGCAAGTCACATACTGGTCAAGGAAAAATCTTTAGCTGAAGAACTTTTACGTCAGCTCCGCAAGGGGAAAAACTTCGCGGAGCTGGCTAAACAATACTCGACCTGCCCGAGCAAGAGCAAGGGCGGGGATTTGGGATGGTTCGGACCGGGTAAGATGGTCAAACCGTTCGAGGACGCGGTCGCGAGAATGCGCCCCGGCGGTCTGAGCGGTGTGGTCTCTACCCAGTTCGGCTATCATATTATAAAAAAGACAGGCGAGAAGTAGCTATTTGATTTCCTTAACATATATCCCGCTGTAGAGCGACGCGATAAAAACCCTGCCCTCCGGCGTAATCGCGAGCGCAACCTGCTCGTACGGGCCGTAACTTTTCCCGTTGATATAGGCATAATATCCCTTCTTCACCCGGAAATACACAAAGCCGTACTTACTTCCATCCTTGCTGAACGACGGCGCGGTTACCTCGTCGAACGGGCCGAACGCTTTATCGCCGATACGCATATACCACTTCTGTTCTTTCAGATATCCAAACCCGTACAAGGCGCCGTTCGCGCTGATAACCGGCGGGATTACATTCTCATACGGCCCGAATGATTTATCGCTCACCCGGATATACCAGCTATCCCATTTCGCGCTTTTCGTGTAGACATACCCGTATGCGGAACCGTCCGCGCTGAATACCGGAGAAACCGCAAGCTGGAAGCCGGAATACGACTGACCGTCCACCGCGATATAATTCGAACCCTTCGCGGAGTAGAAGAATCCGTAATGGTCGCCCGCCTGGTTAAAATTCGGCGAGGCCGCGACAGTAAAATCCCCGAAGGTCTTGCCGTTCATCGTCACTTTCCATTTCCCACCGGACTGGTAGGCGAACCCGGATACCGACCCGTCCCCGTTAAAGGCCGGGGATTCCGCTTTCTGGAATGTGCCGTAGAGTTTCTGGTTCACCCTGACGAAGTAATTACCATTGGTGGCGTAGGAAAAACCGAAGTACGAACCGTCGGGGCTGATGCTGACCTGCCCGCAGTCGTCGAAAGGCCCGAAGGACTTTTCGTTGACAACGGCAAACGATTGCCCGCTTAGAGTATAGTTATACGCGAATACCCCGCCGTCGCCGCTGAACACCAAGCCCTCAGCCGATTCATACGGCCCGTAGGTCTGCCCTGCGATCTTGACATACCAGTCCGCGCCGGACTTGAATACCATCCCCGATGTCGAACCGTCGGCGCTCAGGATGAATGTTTTCACGGTGTCATATACCAGAATAGACGATTTGCCGGAAAATGTGCCTGATATAACCAGCGTCATTACCGCGGCGATGATAAAAGATATAAAACGAGTTTGTTTCATAAATTCCCCCGAGACAGGTTTGGTAAGAGTATCGGAGAAATGAGGGGTAAAATATAAGGAAAGTCGTTTTAAAGATGATGATAGGGATTCGACGGAATCAGGGCTGCACTTGAACTAAAACGACCTCGCGGGATTCAATATCGCCGCGGAAGTCTAAAGTGAACACGATATCGGTATCCCCGGGGGACAGCGCCTTGAAGCGGTAGACCTGAACAGCCTCGTCCGCTCCCGTCATCCCCGCGGCCATCCGTTCGGGGTATGCATACTCGGTGTTGCTCGACACCATATTGACCACCGACGTATCGGAAATATCGAAGCTGAGGAAATACCCGACCGATTCCTGCACCTGCCCGCGGTATTCCATCAACTCGCCAATTTTCACCGATATATTCTTCTGGCCGTTCAACGATATCATATTTATTCCATCAATGTAAAAATTTCAGGGTTCCACGATTATTTCAATGGATTCCCTCGATTCTTCCTCAAAACGGTATTCCTTGATCATGTGAAGGATGGCCTTGCCCGGTGCGGCCGCCTTAAAAATATAGGTCAGTTTCGCTTTATCAGCGCCCTTCATACCCGCCTCGATCTTTTCCGGGTTAAAATACTCCTTCTTTTCGTCAGCCACCGCGAGTATCTCATCTCCCTCGAACTTATAAACCAGCCATTTACCGACCGAGCCGTGGACAACGCCCGAATAACTCATGAGCGTCCCGGCCTTCACAGTTACGGAAGTCTTACCGTTTAATTCCAAAACCGCCTCGCCGTTTTTCATTGTTCTGGAGCGCGATATGCCCCACACTATCGGGAAGAATAACATTAGCGCGGATAGAAGAATCAATCCGCGGCGCATTTTATTTATCGACCACAGTAATCATATTCGTATGCTGATAGGTTATCACACCCCGGAAATTCTCGTAGATATAAAACAGCGTTGTACCGGGCTGTTTAGCTTCAAAGACAAATACCCCGTGGAAAGAGCCGCCGACAAGCCCTACTTCAGGCTGCTGACGAAAATCGTTCTTCAGCGCGAATACGTTGGTATTGCTGATAACAAAGTCCTGCAATGTCCCGATCGAACCCGAGTAATGGTGCTCGAAGTATGCAATCTGTCCGACTTTCAATGTGACGTCATTCGTTTTGAAGAGGTTGATTTCCCCGGCAGGCGGTACGGGATTCGCGGTATAGACTGTAAGCCCCTCCGTTCTATCGCATCCGATGAATATAATGATACCGATCAAAATGAATACTACCGATAAAATTCTGCCCTGACGCATTAATTACCTCCCGGAAATTGCAGTAGACCTATTTCAACGCGTCAACCGCGTCTTTTTCATTGTCATATATACTTACCAGATCAACCAGTTTCGTCGATTCGATGATCCTTCTGATAGACGCGCTCGGCTTAATCAGTTCAACCGTCCCGAACTCTTTTTTCAGGGTAACCAATTTTGTATAAAACATCCCGATAGCCGCGCTGTCCATATAAGTCACCAGTTCGAGATTAAATATGAACTGCTTTTTACCTATCGCGATTTTTTCCTCAAAGGGCGTTTTTATCTGCTGGAGATTGAGCACTACCACTTCCCCTTTGAGCTGAAAAATCACGATATCGTCATGTTCCCTAATCCGTACTTTTAGCATTTATATTCCTTCTTGCATGCGCGGTGTCCCGGAGCGCAGGAACTATTCGTGCAATCCGCCGATTTTCGTCCAGTCGATTGTAAGATTGAGTTTCTTAGCGATCTCATCCAAGTCCTGGTCGGTATGATAATCCATTCCCGCGTTGGTCGCGCCGGAGGGAGATACCCTTAAACCCATGTGATGCGCCGCGGACATCGGAGCGACCTTTCCGCCCTTATTCTCTACTACATCGATCGTTCCGTTACAACAGCAAATATATGAATTCGTGGGACTTTCGGACGCGGCATAAAACACGGTTCCGCGAACAATAACCACTGAACTCGATGTTTCAATTTTGAATCCGTCCTTATAGTCTTTCAGGCTATATAGTACGTTGGCAATATTCCCGGCCTTCAGGACAATCTGTTTATCCGGCGAACCGAGGTTGATGATCACATCGGCGTTTTCATACACGCGGAAGATATTTTTGCCGGGGAATACGATATCACACCAAGCGCCCTCGGCGGTAGTGATCTCCGACCCGTCGGCGACCTCCATCCCTACCTGAGCGGGCTTACCGTTAATAGTCACATTCCCGGTATAGGTATCTAAAACACCCTTGCCCGCTTTGGCGGACTGATTCCCGCATGAAAGCGTCATGATTGATAAAACCATCACTGAAAGAAATATCTGTATGATGCGACCCCTATTCATAGCAAACTCCGTTTGATTAATCTCCATATATTTCATCCGCGCTAATCACTTCGCCGCCTTCGTCCACGTCGCCGCCGTCCGTATCGACCGGATTATCGGCGCCCTCGATCGTATTCAGCGCGGTATTCGCATATTCGATCATAGTGCTGGCGGGGAACGCCTTCATCAGATCGGTAAGCTTAATTTTGGCGCTTTCCTTTGACTGAGAAATCTTCTTTGTATCGCCGGCATTATTTTTTATCGTGCTGAAGTATTCATACAATGCGTCGAGAATACCGACGCACATTTTTACATCCTCGTAATTCATGGAAATTTTATTCAGTTGTACCCACCGGTAGGAAGAGGGTATAGTCTTGGTTTCGGAAACCACAGGATAATCGGCGTTATAAAAAACCACATCCGCCCATGTAGTATCCTGTTCCTTCGTATCCATCACATAAACCAGAACCGGGGCAATCACTTCCATTTTTTTACCGGTCGCAAGATCGGGTTTCTGGCTCGCGGAAGTGTTTTCAAAAATCACCCCTTTATTCATGGGATTCTTTACTATATTACCCTCATAGATATATCCCTCGGAACCGGACATCTCGCTTTTAACAAACATATAAACCTGTTTTTTCTGGTTGGTAATAGTGACATTCATAAATATTAACTGTTCGCCGAAGAATACAGTATCTTTATATCCATATTTGTCAGTATATAAACTATTCCGCAGATACTTGGGAAAATATTTATCCTCGAGAGGTAATGGCTTACCGGAACTATCCCCCCCGGTATTATTCGCGTTATTTCCGCCCTTATCACAGCCGGAAAGTATCATGACAATAGACGAAACTGCAAGCAATACTATAAATCCCATATTTTTCCGCATAGAGTCCTCCTAAGTTTTTTTTATTATAGAATAATTTTTTATATTAGTAAAGTTTAAGCATAATAATCAAAATCCAAACCGCGCATTCCGACGCTTTTTTTATTATTTAATTATCATATATAAAATAATAATATTTAGTTCCGATATTCTCATTATGCTAATATCTGGAGGGCAAAATGGCTAAGAAGACGAAAAAAATCAAATCGCAGACCGATTATAAGGACCTGACCATTGACGCTGTTTCTGATTTTAATAAAAAGGATTTTCAGGCGGCGTTGATAAAATTTCTTGAGATGGAGCAATCGAATTTCGATAACCCTAAAGTCCATGAGATACTCGTGTATATTTATGTGAATCTGAAGGATTTGCAAAACGCTCAGAAGCAATACGAGATTTATATCGACCTTACCAAACAGCAGGATCCTTCCTTTAATATACCGAAACTGAAGGATTTCAACGAACTTGTTAACGATGCGGGAGACGCGGACGAACTCGAACGCCGTTATCATGAAATCATGGATAAAGATTCCGACCCCGATTTTTTCAACGATCTTGATATTGCGGCAAAACTCAGCGTCATTTATATGTCCCGCGGGGAGTACAAAAAAGCAGAGGAAGTTCTGCTGAAGTTTAAAAATAAATGCAAAGCCGCTTGAGATTTGCGCAACTTTTAAATATATAATACAATATTACTGGAATTGTTGGTGAAGGAGTCCTCCATGGATAAAATTATCTATTTGTCGTCCGGGGATTTATTCAAATCCGAGATTGAGAAGGTTAAGGGGGGATACCAGATTTTCCGCGCCCGAAACCTTCGCGATGCGCTGATTTTCCTGATAAACAATCCCGAGGTCGGCGCGATTATTTACACCGTGGCCTCTTCTTCACTCATCGATAAAAAAACTATGGAAGTGTTCTTTCACCTGAATCCCCTATTTCCCGTCATTATCGCCCAGAAGGAAACGGGAAAGTACGACCAGAACCAACTATTGGAATGGAATAAAAACATCATCCTGCTGGGAAATATCGATGAGCTCGATAATGTCCTTCAATCCACGCAGAAGAACCGCCGCAAGTATAACCGCGTGGACTGGCCCTTATTCGCGACCTTCTATAAAAACATCAACTCATCGACCACCGAAACAGGTAAGATACTATCGCTATCGGCGGGCGGCTCCTATATCCAGACCACCAATTTCGATATGGTAGACCTCAACCAGCCGGTCTATATGGAAATCCATTTCCGCGATTTCAAGTTCTTTGTCGAGAGTACGGTCGTCCGTATCAACAGGACTCTTTCGAGCGAATCATTGCCCCCCGGGTTCGCGGTTCGTTTCGATAACGTGTCTATCGCGACACAGACCTACATCAATCACATTATCAACGACCATCTGATGATGACCCTCTTTAAGGAACTGGATATTAAATAACCCGAAATTAGATTTTTCCTATCTTACCTCTTATAATAGTCCGGGAGTATATGATGCGGAAGGGAAGGGTCGGCCTCGTTATTTTTTTCTTTGTTTTCTTTTTTATCATCCTGTTAATCCGTTTGACTACCGTAACCTTTTTTCCAGACCCGCGCTTAAAAACCATGGCGATAATCGAACCCAAACGCGGGGTGATCTACGACGTCAACGGGAAGGAGCTTGCGCTCTACTCTCCCTCGTTTTCCGTATATGCCCGCCCCGACCTGCTTTCCCCCGAATTACGGGACTACCTCTATAAAATCCTGATCCAGCTGAACTTTATGTCGAAGGACGACCTTCAGGCGTTATATAAAGAAAAAGGCTTCGTTTGGCTGAAACGCAAGATCACGCCCAGCGAAAAACAGGTCATGGATAAGCTGATCGCTGAACTGAAAAGTAAAAAAGCCATCAAGGAAGACGAGATCGGAGTGGTCGAGGAACAGGGCCGTTTCTACCCCTACTGGTATACCGGCTCCATGGTCGGATTCGTGGGTATCGATAATCAGGGGCTCGGCGGCATTGAGTACCAGTTTAATTCCTACCTGGAAAAGGGCAATAACGTCTATACCTCCATCGACCCCTATGTCTGCGCGATTATCTACGACGAAATCAAAAACGGCGTCCTCCAATACGAGGCCGATATGGGCAGCGTCGTCGTCATGAATGTCGAGACCCGGGAAGTGATCGCGATGGCGAACTTCCCCACTTACGATCCCAACGACTTTTCGACGATTAAATCGAACACCATCCGCCCCGCAGGAATATCGGAAATTTACGAGCCCGGCTCGGTGATGAAGATATTTACCGCCGCCAACGCGCTGAACCAGAAAATCGCGTCCCCTCACAGCCCCACCTACTTTTGCGATTCCGAATTCCAAGTAGGCGATTATACCTTTACTTCCCCGGCGGTTTACGGAAATGTCGACCTGTCGGGCATTCTCCAGAAATCCATCAACGTCGGTATGGTGCAGGTCGCGGCGAATTTCCAGAAGAAACAGTACTACGATTATTTAAAAAGCCTCGGCTTCGGCAGTATGCCTATGATCCCGCTGACGGGGATGGAATCGGGCATACTCCGCCCCGTCGATCAGTGGTCTTACCTGTCTAAGTATATGCTCGCGATCGGCCAGGAGATCGGCGTAACCACCCTCCAGCTCGCCGCGGCGGCGTGCGTAATTGCGGGCGGGGGCGTCTATAAGAACCCGATCATCGTCCGTTCGGTGAAGGATGCGGCGGGAGTCGAATTATTCCTCCCAAAAACAATAGAAATTCCCGTTATTTCGAAGGATGTTTGCATCAAGACACTTTCGATGCTGAAAACGGTCGTGAGCGAACAAGGGACTGCCATCAAAGCGCAGGTCGAGGGCATCTCCATCGCGGGGAAAACCGGCACCGGGCAGGTCGCCAAAAAGGGCGGCGCGGGGTATTATTCCGATCTCTATAACGCCGTGTTTATCGGGTTTGTGCCCGCCGATAACCCGAAGCTGGTCATAGTCGTAACGCTTAACCGTCCGCACGGGCCGGAACATACCGGCGGAGGAGCCGCTGCGCCTGTTTTCGCGAATATCGTCAGGCGCATTATTATTTCCACCTCCTATCTGTAGGTCCACTATGAAAGACGAAATACATATCGAACGGTTCGAGACCCGCGATCATCTGCCGAATATCAGGATAACCCGCGGCGAAAATGCGGTAACCCTCCATTCGATTCAGCCTTATAAGGAAGCCGAGCGGGTCGTCTCGCATTTTAATCCCTCGATGGAGTGGACGTTTATCGCCGGGCTTGGGCTCGGCTATATCGCGGAAACCTTCCTCAAGACACGGGGCGGGAATCTCGTTGTCTACGACCCGTGCGCGGAAATTCTCGATATCGCTAAATCCCTCCCCCGGAACGCCGCGCTATTCCGCGATAAGCGGGCGCATTTTCTATCCCGCGCGGAAGACATCGTCCCGTTCCTCGAATCGCATTCCGTCCGCGAATTGAACTATTACATGCACCGCCCCTATTCCGCGCTCTTTCCCGCCGAATTCGCGGGTATGGAAGGCATCATCGCCTCCTATCTTTCCAAACGGCAGATCAATAAAAATACGCTGAAACGGTTCCGTATGGTCTGGCTCCGCAACCTCGTTAAAAATTTCCCGTTCCATTTCAATACGCCGGGTATCGATCATCTCCGTCACCCGTTCGAGGGCAAGCCCGCTTTAATTGTGGGCGCGGGGCCGTCGCTCGCGAAGAATATCGACTCGATACGCCGTTACGCCGACAGGATGGTGATTATCGCTACCGATACCGCTCTTACGATGCTCGCGGGTAACGGAGTTTCCCCGGACTTCACCGTATCCGCCGACCCGCAGGACAAGAACGCCCTGTTCCTGCTCTACTCCGGGCATACCGATACCACTCTTGTTATCGACGCGGCGGGGTCGTACCTGACCTATGCGAAATACCGTCCCGCGCGGACGCTGATGTACGATTCGTTTTTCCCGATCTACCGGGAGTTGTCCGGCTACTGGGGCGCGAAGGGCGACCTGAAATCCGGGGGGTCGGTTTCCACCACGGCGTTCGATTTCGCGCGGTTCCTCGGGTGCTCCCCGATCATATTCGCCGGGCAGGACCTCGCCTACTCCGAAAAAAAAACCCACTTCCGGGGTAACGTTCTCGAGGATTATTTCTTCTATAAGATCGATAAGTTCCATACCTACGAGGGTTACCATTCGCGGACGCTGATTCTGTCCGATCAGATTTTTATCGACGGATACTCCGGCGGGAAAGTCCTGACCGACAGAAAGTTCCTTACGTTCCTCGAATGGTTCAAGCGCGAAATCGCCGCGACGGATGTCCCTGTCATCAACGCCACCGAGGGCGGGGCGTTTATCCACGGCGCGCGCCATCTCCCGTTCGAGGAGACCGCCGCCGAGTTCCTGCGCGCGCCTATCGATAAATCCGTCCGTATCGAATTCACCCCATCCGACCCCGCGCCCTATGAGGAGTACCTCCGTTCGGTGATCTCCGCGTGCGATTCGCTGATCCCTTCCGCCGAACGCGCCTATTCCTCGTCGAAGCAGGCGATGCCTTTATTCCGGCAGGGTAAGGACTTATCGCCGCATTTCCGCGCGATGAACGATTTCGACCGCGCGGTATTGACCGCTTTGAAGGCGGGTAATGCTGTCAGCAAGTTGATCGAACTCGTGATGCAGGATTCGATCGAAAAGATACTGGAATCCCCGCCGGGGGATAAAGAGATATCGGCAGAACTGATCGAAGGATGGCAGACCTTATACGGCGGAGCGCTCGCGGCGCTGAAGAAGGTACGTTACATGCTCACGAAAGCGGAACGGATCAGTCTTTCTTGATACTGCGGATATCGACAGGCATCGGGAAATACGAGAAGGGTTCCTTGTCGAGATAATTCAGGATGCCGCGGTAATAGATATAGTTTTTCTCGAACATGGGTATTTTCATCGCGTTCTGTATCCCCTCCCCGGTATAAATCACACTCCCGTAAAGGGTCACGGGATAATTATTAAACTCCCCCGACTCAGAAATCGAGTAGAGATCGTCCAGCGGAGTGTAAATGATACATTTATAGAGATCGGTTTTCGTGGGTTCTTTAGGCCGGTAGAGCCATACGCCCGACCCCGATACGACCATGACGGGTTCTCCCTGCTTTTCAGGGTTGATATTAATCAGGTAGATGTTGCGGGTGGAAATAATTACCAGAGGCGAGTGCGCCGTACCCTTGATAAGCAGAGGGACGGTAGCCATTATTACCCCGTTCTGCGGATAATTCTGGATTACCCCCAAATCGAGCAATATCGCTTCCTCGGTCATATCGATAAATACGCCGCAGTTTTCATTCGGCGGGCTTTTCTTGAGGAAAAACTCCGGGGGATCCTGGACAACCTGAACCGCCGTACCGAACGCGGGGGGATTATCGAAAATCACCTGCTCGCCGAAACTGGAAAACGCCGTGGTTCTCTGGCCGCCCAGATAAAAAAAGATTCGCCCGTTCATCGACTGGAAATTGAATCCCATCTTTTGCCCGTCGCCGTTCCCCAAGTTTTGCGTATATTTTTTATAGAACGCCGATGTCAGGATTTTTACCACCTTCTGCACGGGATAATAGTCAAAATCCACGCCGGCGAGGAGATGATTCTCCGGGATAGCTTCCTCAAGATAGACCGTATCGACATCCTCGTCGCGAGAAATATACGACCATAGCTCGCTCCCGATCCCATAGTACCCGAAGAAACGGTATGCCTCCTCAGGGAAAAAGAGCGGGATCGGCTTCTCGGAGGCCTTCAGGATCAGGCGTTTATTCTCCACCCCGAAAAACATATCCGGCCCCTGCGGCCCGTAATAATAGGCGTAGTCGGGAGTATAGATCAACTGGTATTTCGCGTTCGAATCCGTCCTTTTAACGAATACATGATAGATCAAATCGGTATCCACCGAGAAACGCGTCGTATACCCGTTACCGAACGCTAAAAGTTCCTTCCAGCTCGATACGGTATTCACGATTGACTTGGTATCGTAGAATGACGTATCCCTTATCATCCAAGCGGGCTCTACATATCGGAAATAATTCTGCCAGACGGACGCAAAACCGGGAGGGATGACGGTAGCGAGGGTGTCGTTCTTCTGGAGCGATTCGCTGAACGATACCGTCCTCGGTGCAAAATTAGCGCTCAGGTACTGCGCCTGAACCATTTCCTGCAAATCTTTCTCAAAATAGACCGGCTTCATATCGGGAGGGTTCTGGGTATAATCGATCTTAGGAATATATCCCTGCGACGAGTACCAATAGAAGGAGCTTCCGCCCTCGGTGGTGTTGATCGTGAGATTCCCGCGTACCGCGATATCCCCGACGACAATCATATCCTGCACGATAGACGCTGTTTTATCGCAGTTAAAAAACCAGACATAATTGAACAGATTGAGACGGGAGAATTCGACGGTGAGTTTCAGCGGAACCTGATTTTTCCAGTTCATCGTGGCCGTCAGGGAATAAAGGTCTTTCCCGATCCTTTTAATATCGAATTGATAAGCCTGATCGGCGCCTTCGAGTTTTTCGGTTTGTTTGAATACGCCCGTTTTGAGCGGGCTTTTTCCCTGGATAAGATAATCGAAATATTCCTGCACCCGGCCTTCGATGAACCAATAGCCCCTCGCGCCCTCCGCGTCATGCAGAGTGCTGAAAAACGAGAACTGAGCGATCGTCATAATTGACACGGCCATCATAAGTAGAATGCCAGTAGTGACAAGGGAAATCGCCGATATAGAGGAACGAAAACGTTTCATGATCACTTTATTTCCGTTATATTGGTCAACCCCGCTTCTTTCAATACTTCAATCGATATTTTATCTATCCCGGTTTTATTCTTGCTGATATCCACGATATGCGGAGTCAAAAATATAACCAGTTCCTGCCGGGTTACCGATTCTACGGAATGCGAGAACAGGTAACGCAGGATGGGGATTTCCCCGAGTATCGGTACTGCGTTGACGTCGCTTGTCTTTTCAGTGCTGATGAGCCCGCCGATAATAATCGTCTGACCGTCCTTCGCGATTGCGTCGCATGAGAATTCGGTGGTGATCTTCTTCGGCGCGTTTTCCGTCGATGTGATAGCGATTGTTTGGTAGGAGCTCATTTCACCGACCAGCGTGAGTTTTACCTCTCCCTCGGGAGTAATCGTAGGTTCTACCTTCAGCATGATACCCACGTCGAGGAACTCCACCTGCGAAGTCTGATCGAGGGATGTCGGGTTCTTAACCATACTCTTTATATACGGGACTTTGCTTCCTATATGTATCATCGCGCTGCCGCGGTTGATAGCAAGGACTTGCGGTTGAGAAATTACTTTAAGGTTGTAATTATGCGCCAACGCGGAAATCAGCGCGTCAACCCCGATATGAGAATCAGAGAAGGTCTTGCTGACGGATGCGTTAAAGCTCTCCCCGCTGCCGATCCCCGTCTCGGGAGCGAACAGGAAACTCAGGTTCACCGCGTCGCCGAGATTCAACGCTTCCCAACGGATACCTACTTCGTCCTTTTCCTCAAGGTTGACCTGTACCATTTTCGTCTCGATAATCACCATTTTCGGCAGAGTCGATACTACATCGAACAACTGGTCGATACGCGCGAAATTATCGGGTACGTCCACTATGATTATTTTTGAAGATTGCACATCGATAGCGACACTCCCGACGCCGGGAGTCAGGAGGGGTTTAATCACGGACACGAAATTCTTCAGGTCGATGATGGAAGCGTCATAGGTCTTCGTTATCAGATACGATTTCTGGAGCTCGCTTTTATACTCCGCCAGGGATAAAATCTTAATAATACTGCCCTGCTCGAGGTAATAAACCCCGTGGGTAGAAAGTACGGATAGAAACGCATCTTTCAGGGATACGTTTTTAAAGGACGCGGTAACTTGCGCGTTTACATTTGGGCTGACAATGAAATTCAACCCAGACTGCATGGAAAAGTTCGCGATTACATCTTTTAGCGGCATTCCCTGAAATGTCCCGGAGAATTGCCCTTGCAGCTGTTCAATCAGCTTTCCCTTGATTTGAATGATACTCGTGGACGCCCCGCCGCCGCCGGAGGAATCAAGCGGTTCAATCCCCGGAGGCCCCCCGGGTATACCCGACCCGCCGGGCTGCTGAGAATAGCTTAAAACCGACAGCATGAGTACCACGAAAACCGCGCAGACTGATTTTATGACAACTTTCATTGATGTACCGCCCTAATCGAATTATAATATCTTAATCCCGCATCATTCAATTGTCAAGCGGAATTACCAATTATTATGCCGATAGCGTATAATCTAGAAATTCAGTACAGCTTTCGAGTTCTCCAGTGCGTTCTGAACCTCCGCTACTCCAGCCTGATTCGTCGAAAGGGAGATAATAGAGTCACCGATCGCCTTCTGGAATTCATTAATGGCGTTAAATTTTTCAGTCATAGTGGCTTTTATATTCTCTTCGATTTTTATCTGCTGCTCAGAAGTAATCTGGTTCTTTTCTATTACAGCGTTATAGTCGCTGATGCACTTCTTCGCTTCATCAGCGGTTGCGCTTATAGCGCCGGCGATTTCAGAAGAAGCAGTGACCGATTTCACCTTAGCGGTTCCGTCTTTAACGATGACTATCATCTTTTCGACGGCGGCTTTCATATCTTTCTGCGCGCTTTCTACAGGATTACCGCACGAGAACAACATAAAAAACGATGCGAATACGATACCTAACCCTAATACCTTTTTCATAAAATCCTCCAACCCTTATGTTATGTAAATATTCAAGTAAAAAATACTTTCACACGAAAATTACTTTAATAAAGCCTTAAACTTATCGAAGGAATCCTTGATCTCCGCGGCGCCTGTCGCATCTTTTGCGAATTTGACAATAGCTTCATTGATAGAATTGGTAAAATCTGTTGTCGCGCTTACTTTGTTTTCTATCGGGAGAGGCGAGCCGGTACCGACTTCCAGCATCTTATTGTACTTTTCAACGGTAAACTCCTTACCGGGTCCGACTGCCTTATCAATAAGATCGTTATATAGCTTTAATTCTTCCTTATACTTTGCGATAGTGCTGTTAATCGTGTTCACAGCCTCGACCGGGCTGGCAGCGCTCTTAACCTTCTCATTTCCATCCTTCAGCAGAACCGTAAACTTTGCCA
Organism: Brevinematales bacterium; assembly: GCA_013177895.1. GTDB lineage: Bacteria > Spirochaetota > Brevinematia > Brevinematales > GWF1-51-8 > GWF1-51-8. Next base: position 105,350 of record JABLXV010000004.1, read on the forward strand.
CAGAAGATTTGATTTCCACTAAATAATTCTTGTTCCCAAAAATAGACCCGATTGAGACGATTAACATGATTAAAAAGGTTACGCCGCTAATGATAGCAAACGACATAACGATTCCCCCCCAGTTTTCACCATTAGGGCGTGTTACCGCGAATCTCGCAAGGAAAAACAGACCTACTCCCACTGCTAAGAAAATTAAAGCCGTTAAAAGAGATGACATTTGATCCTCCTCTTACAATCAGAATAATATATTTCCGGTATTGCAGAAAACTTTAGTTGACCAATTCCTCTTCGCCCATTTCAGTCGACCGCTTCTTCATAGGATGGGTCTTCCCGATTTTTTCCATTACAGCGATATCGGTCTTTTCACCGTCTTTTATTTTATTCCTTTTAAATTTAAAATCGACCGTGCCGGAGTGCAGCCCTACATAAATCTCCAGATTTTCCTTCTCCGGGTCGATGCGCATATTCTCGGTAATCATCTTCTGTGACGCGGGAATCTCGATCAGACGGCTGATGGAACGGCGGAGAGAGCGCGCGCCGTATTTAATATCGAACCCGGTCTCGATCACATGCGCGCGTACCGTATGGCTGACCTTAAACGCCACACCCTGTACCGCAACCGTCTCATTCAGTTCATGCACCATCTTATCGAATATCTGTTCGAGTATTTCGCCGTCCAGAGAATTAAACACCACGATCTCATCGATACGGTTGAGGAATTCCGGCCTCAGATTCTTTTTCAGTTCGGAGAGTACATATTCCTTCTTTTTTTCTTCGTCGGCGTCTGAATCCCCGAAGCCCATGATCGATTTCTGCGAAAGACGCTCCGTCCCGATATTCGATGTGAAAATAATGATCGTGTTGCGGAAATTGACTTTATTCCCGAGACTGTCGGTCACCTTCCCCTCGTCCAGAATTTGAAGGAATATATTGAAAATATCCGGGTTAGCTTTTTCTATTTCGTCGAACAATACCACCGAGTACGGCTTCCTCCGTATTTTCTCGGTGAGTTCCCCGCCGGACTCATATCCGACATACCCGGGAGGCGCCCCGAGGATACGGGATACGTTGAAACGCTCCATATACTCGCTCATATCCACGCGGATGAGGGAATCCTCGGTGCCGAACATGAATTTCGCGAGAGCCTTCGCCAGTTCGGTTTTCCCGACGCCCGTAGGCCCGAGGAAAATGAAGCTAGCGATGGGTTTCTTAATATCGCGGAAACCGACGACGCTCTTATGGATCGCGTTGGAAACCACCCCGACCGCCTCGCCCTGCCCTTTAACCGATCCCTCGAGATGGGATTCTATTTTCGCGTAACGTTCGAAACTGGTCTCATCGTCGAGATTCGACATCGGGATATTCGTGATCACCGATAATACCCGCTGGATTTCTTTCTGGTCGATCATCACCGTTTCACGCTTGATATTGGAAATCCAATTCTGCTTCAACTCTTCATACTGCTCGCGGATAATATGGATTCTATCGCGCACATCGGCGGCCTGTTCGTATATCTGTCCGCGGACAAACTCGGATTTCTTGTTCTCAAGGTTGGATAGCTCTATCTCGAGATCGATCAGTTCCTGCGGTTTATTGCTGGTCAGTGACGATGCGTTCGCGCCGGCTTCGTCGATTACGTCGATAGCCTTATCCGGCAGATGCCTGTCGGTAATATAACGGTGCGAGAGGCGCACAGCCGCGCGTATAGCGTTATCGGTATAGCGGACGTTATGATGCTCCTCGTACTTCGACTTGATGCGCATCAGTATCTCGATAGTCCCGTCCACATCGGGCTCGTCCACCACGATGGGCTGGAAACGCCGCACGAGGGCTTTATCCTTCTCGATACGCTTCTTATACTCGTCGAACGTGGTCGCTCCGATACAGCGGATCAACCCGCGCGCGAGCGCCGGTTTCAGCATATTGGACGCGTCGAGCGCGCCCTCAGCGTTGCCCGCGCCGAGTATCGTATGTATCTCATCTATAAAAAGGATGACGTCGTTCGAATCCTCCGTCTCTTTGACGACATTTTTCAGCCGTTCCTCGAACTCCCCGCGGTATTTCGTACCCGCGACCAGAAGCCCCATATCGAGGAGCATGATGCGTTTGTCGATCAGCTTCTCGGGCACCGAGTTCGTGACGATCATCTGGGCAATACCCTCGACGATCGCGGTCTTCCCTACGCCCGGTTCGCCGATCAGGATGGGATTATTCTTCTGACGGCGGCTCAATACCTGAATGACTCGCTGGATTTCTTTATGCCGCCCGATCACCGGATCGAGCTTTCCCTCCGCCGCCATCTGGGTGATATTGCGGGAGAATTTATCGAGAAATGGGGTCTTGATCTCCTTCCGTTTCTTCTTCCAGTTCTTTATTTCGCCGTACCCCACCGTCTTAATCACCGTACTTCGTACCTGGTTGATATCGATACTGCGGTTTTCCAGCAGGAACGGGAGTATCGCTTCGGGATTATCCTCCGCGAGAATACCCAAAAGGAGATGTTCGGTTCCGATATAGTTATGCCCGATCGTTTTGGCTTCCTGGCGCGATAAGTCGAGCACGAGCTTCACCCGTTTTGATATAGGGATACCCCCCAACGTCAGGGTATTCCCGCTGCGGTTGCGGAGTGTTAATTCGACCTCGCGCTTAATGTCGTCAATATTGATGCCGAGCGATAAAAGCGTGCGAACTCCCGCCCCTTCGGGCTCCCTGAGAAGTCCGAGGAACAAATGCTCGGGCAGCAGTTCCTCGCTGAACAAACGTCTCGCTTCCTGCTGTGACAGGATGGATATCACCTTCTGAGCGGTAGGTGTAAAACCGGTATAATCATGCATCTTATTTTTTCTCCCCGGCCCGTTAACTACGCGACCGATTTGTACTTCATCTGAGAGATCACTCTTTTCAATAACTCCATTCTCTCAGAAGCGGTATTGTCTGCCGGAATATTGTTCCGGTATATTAAATAATCGTCGGTTCCCTGAACCACCAGATTCCTGAGCTCGTCCCTGTCCCCGATCGTGAGATATTTCCCGTTCATGGAATCGAGCAGGGAAACATAATAAAGCATATCGCTCCACCCGATCTTGTCACGGTTCTTCAGCTCGAAAATCTCCTCGAAAACGATCTCTCGTTCCTGCCTCTGGCTGAAGTAAGTACGCCGCATATCCATCTCGAGATGGTACAGCCGTGAAATCATCTCCTCGAACTCGTTGGCCATATCATCCTCGGAAAGGCCGATCGAGTAGATATTCGAGATATAATAAAGCCCGCTCGCGGACTTGTCGCCCCCGGCGTTCGCCACCGAGTAGCCGATACTGTTCACACTCTCGGTGAACGCGTGTATCTGCTTGCCGGCCATCATCCCGTATAAATTTACCAGCACCGATAAACGGAGGCCTGTTCCGATATTTAATATCGACGACGTCAGGTATCCCCATTTTTCATCGAACGCGAAATCGACCTTATCCTCGACCGTACCCATTACGTCGGCCAGACGCTGGTATATCTTTTTAATATTGTACCCTTTCTCTATCGCGAAAATCCTCAGGTGGTCGTCCTCGTTGATGAGTATAACCCAGTCCCCGGTCATATCGGAAATCATCTTTCTGCCGTTTCGGACAAATTCCTGCGTAATGACGTTGGTGCTCACATAGACCATTACCTGACCGTGGGGGATCTCGTCGAAACTCATCGTATTCAGGCGGTACGGCAGTTCCTTTATTTTATCGGTTAATTTCTCGTCGATTTCATATTTATCTTTTTCTTTCAGGAAATGAGGAAACATCAATCCTTCGAGATTTCTGGCAATCCGTACCCGAGATGAAAACACAAAATTGTCCAGCTTATTCTTGCGTCTGCGGACGCCCTTCGGGAACTCAATGGATCTCATCGTGCCGTCTTGTATCGAAATTTCCTATCAGCTTTTCCAGTTTCCTCTTGATCTTCTCCGCCTCCTCGTACTCCTCGTTGGTTAATAGCTTCTCAAGTTTATTGTTCAGGAAGAGGATTTCCTGCTTGAGGAGATACAGTTTGGCAAACTTCTTGGGCATCTTTCCTTTATGAGACGTTCCGCGTTCCAATTCAAATACGAATTCCCCGATATATTCCTTAAACGTATCGTAGCACTCCGGGCATCCTAAACTCCCGGTCTCCTTGAACTGCTCGAATTTTAATCCGCAATACGGGCACATCTGCCCGCGTTCCTCGCCGGTTTGTTTTTTATCAGAGTTCTCAGGTTTCATCTTCATTCCAATTTGGTTGATATTCGATATTATCCCGGTTAATAAATCTTTCATCTCTTCTATCACATGCAGAAGTTTCTGATCCACAAAATTTAAATCCTTGATGTTATCTTTATCCTGAAGATACCTGATAGCGCAGCCCGCACACAAGCCCTTCTGCTCTATATGATCGCCGGAAACAATTTTTACAAAAATGACCGAATCTTCTTTCCCGCAGATGCTGCATTTGGATGAATCACTTCGATCCAGCATTATTCCCTCCCGTTAAAATTAAAGCCCTCCTCAATTTCACATCTATTATAGAATTATCGCATTACTTTTAAAAAAACTAAATAGAAATGCTACTAAAACCGCTTATATATTATACCTTAATATTTATCAAAATTAAATCAATCAGTATAAGATAATGAAGAATCATGGTTTTGTCAATAGAAGATTCGTATTACTTGAAGGTGATTCTGTAAGACCAATTCTCTGTCCGGTAAGGCAAACGGTTCGATTCTACGGGAATAATACTCCGGATTCTTTTAATAGCTGTTTCCCACTATGCGCTTCAAGGATTGAAGTATTTAATCATGATTTCAAGATTTTTCCGATGAATGCTTCCGCTTTTTCAACCGCGCGGCTCCATTCTCCCTTCTTTAAATAACAGTACAGCCCGGCGGATTTCCGTTCGCCCCCCATCCGGAAATAGATAAACCCCGGCGTATCCATCCCGCTGAGAAATTCCTCCATCGCGGGTTTTCCCTTCTCGTCGTACAGGAACACCGCCCGCTTGCTGCCGATAACACCCTCGGCCGCCGTGAGACGGGGATTATCCCGGTATTCCGATACCAGCCTGCGCGAACCGTACTCGACTATATGGAACTCGAACCCCGGGTCGGTTTTCAGCCCCCAGTCCACCCATAGGCGGTCGTTCCTCGATGTGAGTTTCGATATCGGGAAATACAGTACGCTGTGACGCGGAAGCATCAGCATGGTAATTTTCAGAGTGGCATATTTTTCCACTACGTACGCCGCGCGGAAACCGATCAGCCCGCCGATCCAGATATAGGTCTGATCTTTAGGGCGGAAGATTCTCTCGAGTTCCTTCGAGACTTCCCTTGATAAACGCAGGTTGATATTTCTGCCGAAAATATATCCCAGTACAAGCGCAAGCGCGGCGAAGGAAATAATGATAAAAGAAACAATATCCATGATGATTTTTCCTGATTTGTATTATAATCGAATATAAACCATATGTCTACAGCATTTTTGAAAATTTCAGTTTTTTACAGTATAATATACCCGGAGGTGCAGAAGATGCGGGTTTATATCGGTATCGGATCGAATCTGGGAAATCGCAAGAAGTATATCCGCCAGGCGTTGGAAAGGATGTGCGAGTTTATGAGCATTACCCGTTACTCGAAGCCCTATCACTTCCCCCCCTACGGGTTTACCCGTCAGCCCGATTTTATCAATATGGTGATCGAAGGGGATACCGACCTCGAACCGTCGCACCTGTTATCGGAACTGCTCCGGATCGAGCAGGACCTCGGACGACAGCGTGTCGCCCGTTGGGGCCCGCGCGTCATCGATCTGGATATCCTGTTCTACGAGGATATTACCTTATTCGATAACGACGGCGCTAATCCGCTGATCATCCCGCATCCCGATATGCATAAACGGGAGTTCGTGCTGAAACCCCTTGCCGATATCGCGCCCGATTATATTCATCCTACCCTTCATGTCACTATCCGCGAACTCTACGATGCACTTAAAAAATAATCCGCTTGAATAACTCTACACTCTATTAGTATTCTCCCTCTTCATCGGGGATATCCAATGAGTAATACGATACCGGTAACCAATCGTTATGGTCGTCAAGGAATAAGACTTCTGAAATATCGAAATACTTCCACCGCAGGTTATACCCGTCGGGGTAATCGCTGGTATTGTTGATCAGAGGGTCGTCCCATGTCGTATCGACTATATGCCACCCTCCCGCCCAGGAAACCTCGTTCCATGCGTGATTGATCGTGGTGGAACCGCCCGCCATACCATGAATATATTTTGTCGGAACATCGAGCGCCCTGAGCATTGCGGCGTACAAGAACGAATACCCCGCGCAGACCGCGGAACCCCGTTGATAGCATATCACCGCGTCCATCGGCTTCGTTACGGTCAACGCCTCGAGATCGTAGTAAATACTCTTCACGATATAATCGTGCAAAATCAGCGCCTGATTGGATACCACCGGTTCCGATCCCGCGAGCTGATACGCCAGCCCGCGAATCCCCGGATCGAGCGACTGAACCATCCCCGACGGCATCAGGTAACGGAAATCGTTCGTACGGGAATTAGTCGCCCACATAATCGCCGCGATATACCAATACCCGTCGGGATGAGGCCCGTTCATTACCTGGATTTTATAAATCCCGCCGCCGTAACGCATAAATATTCTTTGCTCGAAATAGCCTTTATTATCGACATAGTACCAGATCGAGTTGGAAGTATCCGGCGACTGGATCGAGATAGCGATACGCGGATAGTCCACCCCATAATTCGTCCCCTTGATGACAAAATAAGAATCCGCGATAAAATTACTGGCAGTCCCGCTCGTTATTTTTACATTTTTCGTATATATCGAATAGGTCTTCATCTGCATGGTTGTGAGATTGCTGATAAACCCGGCGACAGTCACTCCCCCGAATACGAGGCTGGCCGGCGGGGTACGCATCGGGATGACCGGCAGAGTGAACGTCGACCCGCCGAACGAGGCGGATAGTTTGTAGTAGTAGGTGGTATCGGGGGATAGTCCCGAATGGGAATACTTCAGGCCGCTCCCGCTATATAACACGCTGAACGTTCCGTTGGATGTGGCCGACCATGATAAACTATATCCGGTCGCGCCGTTGGTGGCAGGCCATGAGAATACCATCGTATCCGGGCTGAACGAGTCGACCGAGAGGCGGAATATTTTTACCGCCGCCGGCGCGGTTGTATCTCCCGGCGCGGGAGCGCAGGAAATCACCCCTAAAAAGACGATGCCTATTATTACCAAATACTTACCCATATTATTCTCCTCAGATGTTACTTATAGTATGCCCTAATATCAGTAAAATTTCAATAACGGCTTGCCATTTTTATTTCCAGATTGATTTTTTAACCGGAATGGTATATAATTATGACGAATTTCTTTGAAGGAGCGCATTATGAAAATCGTGCTGGCATATTCCGGGGGATTGGACACATCCGTGATACTCGCGTGGCTGAAGCAGAAATACGACGCCGAAGTGATCGCCTACGCGGCGGACCTCGGGCAGGAAGAGGACTGGGACGCCGTCCGCGAGAAAGCCCTGCGCACCGGGGCCAGCAAGGTCTATATCGAGGATATGAAGGAAACATTCGTTACGGACGCTGTTTTCCCCGCGATCAAGGCGAACGCGGTTTACGAGTATAAATATATGCTGGGGACCTCCCTGGCGCGGCCGCTGATCGCGAAACGCCATGTGGAGATCGCGCTCAGGGAAGGCGCCGACGCGGTCGCTCACGGCGCTACCGGCAAGGGCAACGATCAGGTGCGGTTTGAGCTTACCTTCAGGGCGCTCGCCCCTCATCTGAAGATTATCGCGCCGTGGAAGATGGACGACTTCTTCAAGGCGAGGAACGATCTCATCGATTTCGCCAAGGCGAACAATATCCCTATCCCGGTATCGAAGGATAAGCCTTACAGTATGGACGCGAACCTGCTGCACATCTCCTATGAGGGCGGTATCCTCGAAGACCCCGCCAACGAGTACGATAAATCGATGTTCCTGATGGGAGTCGACCCGTCCGACGCGCCGGATAAGCCGGAGTATGTGGAAATCGAGTTCGAGAAGGGTATCCCTGTCGGGGTGAACGGCAAACGTATGAAACCCTGCGAACTTCTCTGCGAAGTCAATACCATCGGCGGACGGAACGGTGTGGGTTTGGTCGACCTTGTGGAGAACCGGCTCGTCGGCATCAAATCGCGAGGGGTATATGAAACTCCCGGCGGGGCGATCCTGATCGAGGCGCATAAGGCGCTCGAGAGCATCACGCTCGAACGGGATACGATGCACTACAAGCAGATCATGGAACTGACCTACGCCGAGATGATCTATAACGGGAAATGGTACCATCCGCTGTTCGAGGCGATGACCGCGTTCTTCGATAAAACGCAGGACGTCGTAAACGGCACGGTTACACTCAAGCTCTATAAAGGAAATATCATACCCGCGTCGCGGAAATCCCCCGACTCGCTCTACGACGTCAACCTGTCGACGTTCGAGGAAGGGAGCGGGTATGACCAGAAGGACGCGATCGGCTTCATTAAGCTGTACGGCCTGCCGATGCAGGTGTACGGCGCGAAGCACAGGAAGAAATAACGTGATACTTATAAAGTTACAGTTCCCGGGAAAACTCTTCGCTTTCCGGTATCGCGCAATAACCCGATAATGAGGGAAATAGAACTTCTCGCTCCCGCGCGCGATAAGGACTGCGGGATCGCCGCCGTGAAATGCGGCGCCGACGCGGTATATATCGGCGCGGATAAATTCGGCGCGCGCAGCGCCGCGTCCAATCCCGTCTCCGAATTGGAGGAACTGATCAGCTACGCCCACCGTTACCGGGCGCGGGTCTATATCACCCTGAACACCCTTCTATTCGATCACGAACTGTCCGACGCGGAACGGTTGATCCGCGAGGTATACGATATGGGCGCGGACGGGCTGATCGTGCAGGACATGGGTATCCTCGAAATGGATCTCCCGCCAATTCCGCTGATCGCGAGTACGCAGACGCATAATCATACCCCGGAACGCGTAAAATTCCTTGAGGACGCGGGGTTCACCCGCGCCATCCTCGCGCGCGAACTGACGCTGGACGAGATCGCCGCGATCAGGGATAATACCTCCATCGAGCTGGAAACATTTATCCACGGCGCGCTCTGCGTCAGTTACAGCGGGCAATGCTATATCAGTCATGCCTGCTATGGGCGCAGCGGAAACCGCGGGGAATGCGCCCAGCCGTGCCGGATGACCTATTCCCTGCTCGACCGGGATAAAAAACTACTCATCAAAGATAAGTACCTGCTCTCGCTGAAAGACCTCAACCTGTCGGAACATCTCCGTGAGCTGATGGACGCAGGGGTGACGTCGTTTAAGATCGAGGGACGGCTGAAAGACGAGAACTATGTGAAAAATGTCGTGAGCTATTATCGCAGGCGGCTGGACAGTCTGATCGATGGCTCCGACTACCGCAGGTCGTCGAGCGGGCGTTCGACGGTGGAGTTCACCCCCGACCCGCAGAAGAGCTTCAACCGCGGGTTCTCCACCTACTTCCTCAACGGAAGGAGGCAGGGTACCGGTTCGGTGCATACCCAGAAGTCGATCGGCGAACCGCTCGGTAAGGTGATCACCAAGGGTCGGGATTGGTTTATTATCGATGGCGGCAAGGAGCTGAATAACGGCGACGGTATCTGCTACATCGACGATAACAATATCCTCGCCGGGACGAATATCCTTTTTTCCGAAGGGAACAGGGTCTTTCCGCACGACAACCGTTATATAAAAATCGGGCTGACCGTCTACCGGAACAGCGACCACGATTTTATCAAGGAACTGAAGCGTAAAAAGATCGAGCGGAAAATCGATATCGATCTGGCGTTCGAGGAGAGCCCCGACGGGTTTGTCCTACGCGCGGCGGATGAAGACGGGATTACCGCGGAGTACGCGCTGACGGGTGAAAAAGTCCCCGCGCAGAATCCCGAGAAGGCGGCGGAGACGGTTAAAAAGCAGCTTCTGAAATTCGGCGATGAAATTTTCCATGTCCGCGATTTCCGCGTCGGCCTGTCGCAGTCCTATTTCTTCCCGGTCAGCGTCCTCAATGACGCGCGGAGGAGTCTGGTATCCGTGCTTGAGAAGAACCGCGCTAACGCGTTCCCACGCAAGGAAATACCGATAGTGAAGAACAGCGTGCCCTTTCCGGTGACCGAACTCGATTTTACGGGGAATGTCCTGAACCGGCTCGCAAGCCGGTTTTACGAACGTCACGGGGTGAAAATCCTGCGGCCGGCCACCGAATCGGGGTTGGATTTAAAGGGCGAAATTGTGATGACGACGCGTTACTGCCTGAAATACGAACTGGGATTATGCGGGAAACACCCGGTAAAACCGGAATCTATCCCGCTGAATACCGGCGATATCAGGGAACCGCTGTACTTAGATGATGGGAAACGGAAATTCAGATTGGAATTCGACTGCGCGAAATGCAGGATGAATATAGTTCTGGATAGTTGAAACCGTATTTCTACATCCCTTCCATACCTAAAACCTGATTGAACTTCTGCACCGTAGCATCCTCCATAATCCTGCGGATAACCGTCCGCCCGTTATCCTTTTCAAGGTCGATCTGGAGCTTGTACTTTAACAGCTTCGGTTCTTTCGCCGGATTATAGAAAATATTGATGATAGGCCGGAGAGAAAAAGGGTTTAAACGGTGATCGACTACATAGCCGACCTCCCCGGTGTTCAGGAGAACATAAGAATTGACCGGATAAAGCGGTTCCCCGTTAATCTTTTTAATCATTTCTTTCAGGAATACCTGTGCGATTTCCGGGTTGAATTTCGTCCCCGATTTTTCCATAATAAATCCAAATGCGTTGGAAAAAGGCTGGGCGACCTTATAGGTGCGCTTGCTCGTAATCGCGTCGAACACATCGGAGATGGAAATAATCTGCGCGAAAATGTTCGACTTATCCCACCGGATACCCAAAGGATAACCGCCGCCGGTATAATCCTCATGGTGCAGTAATACCCCGTTGATGACATCCTTGCTGAACTGACTTTCAGCCTTGAGGATATTGTAGGCGAATAACGGGTGTTTTTTCATAATCGCCCATTCGGCGGGCGTCAGTTTATTCGGTTTATTGAGAATCTCTATCGGTACTAACGTCTTACCGATATCGTGCAGTATAGCCGCGGTACCGAGTATACGAATCTTCAATTCATCCAAATTCATCGCGAGCCCGCATGCGAGCGAAATAGTGGCGACATTGATGGAATGGGTATAGGTATAATCGTCGTAATCCGCCAGATCGAGCAGATTGAGACAGGTATCGTTATTGCTGCGTATGTCTTCGATAAAAGTATCGACTACTTCTTTCACTTCTTTCGCGGGGATTTCCGACTTCTGGCCCCTGATCGCCCCTTCGATATCGTCGAGAACCGCCATGGCTTTATCGATATGTTCGTCCGCTATACTGGAGGTGGAATTCTCTTTCTTCAGTTTGAGCCGTTTGCGCGTATAGGTGATAGTCTTTACACCGCAGGCAAGAATCTGCTTGATCTGGTTTTCATTCAGCGCGACGTCCTTTTCGATGACTTTCGTGCCTTTTTCATCAAATCCGTCGCCCTTTAATACCATACCCGGCGCGAGAAAATGAGTTGAGACCTCGATTCTGATATCGTCCCACGGCATAACAACCCCCCAGTAAACTATACAATAGTACAATAATAATTGATAAATGTCAAAAATTTTAAATGCTATTTTTTGAATGTGCCGTCTTCTTTGAAGGTTACCGTCTTTCCGGCTTTTATTTTTTTCGATTGAATCTCACATTCCTTGGCAAGCGTCCCCGATTCGAGCTGCCCGTTATCGAAGAACTTCAGCGGTTTTCCCATTTTAAATACCATTCCGTTAATCTCGGTATCTGATGCGGGAATTCCTGTCTTGACTTTTCCGTTGTTAAAGAATTCCAACGTCGTTTTTTCTTTGAATAGAATGCCCTGAACTGTAGAATCGGCGCCCAGCGTCCCCCGTTGAATATTCCCGTTCTCGTAGAACGCGATGATCTTCCCGGTTTTCCACATCCCCCCTTGAATACTTACATCTTCCATCGGTTTCACGCCCATAACGTTACCGTTGGAATAGAAATTGAGAAGAGTGTTTTTTTCGATCTTTATTCCCTGTACTATCGATTCCTCGGCCAATACCCCCCTTTCGATATACCCGTTCTCATAGAACAGGATCGGTTTACCGCTTTTAAACGGGACAGCCTGAATGACAGTATCGCCTTTGAGAGTCCCTTCTTTTATTTTACCCGATTCATAAAAAATCAAAGTCCCGCCCGACGGAAACGTCACTCCGCAGAGCATAAAATCTTTCGATAAAACCCCTACCTGGAGTTTTCCCGACTCATAATAAACCACCATTTCCTTGGCTTTTAACGGAATCCCCTGTATCTCGGTATCCTTTTCTAAAAATACGACCGAGTTATCCGGCTTTTTATTCGCCGCGCTCAATCCGCTTGTCAAGACCACGCACAACATCATCGCAGTCAGTAAAAATCTCATTCAAAATCCTCCTAGTACTATTACCCCAGATGCTATTTCAGAAAATCCTTTGACTCGCCGGCCCAGTTAAACGATTTCACCGCATACTGGTACTTTTTCCCGGACTCAATCGTCTCGTCTTTATACTTAATATCTTCGACATATCCAACTATAACATATTTCTTCTCCGCATCGTCCCACCGGTAAACATAGTAACCGACCGTATCTTTGGACGCCTGCCACTGGATCGATGCAATATTTTTATCGATTGAGACCTTCAGACCAGTCGGGGCTGAGGGAGGATTTTTATAGGTATTACCCTTGACCCATCCCTTTACGACAGGACTCGGAGTATCCGCGCCTTTCGGCACATCGGGAATCACCATATATTCATAGACTATCCCCGCCTCGACATCCTGATCGATAAAGATTTCCCCGGTATCCTTCGCGGAACCGAACTTTTTCTGCTGTTTCTTCATCGCCTCATTCACCGTCATAATCAGTTTCCAGTCGGGATCCTTCTGGCTCTTCCTGAATACGATGTATCCCTCTTCATCGGGAATCTTACCGAATTTTATCATGATATACTTATCGTATGCTCCCTGTGACGCGGAAATCTGGGCATAGGCGGAGTCTACCTCGTTGCGGCTGAACAGTGAAAGCGTATATCCCTGCAAGGGAGTAGTCGGGGCGCTGTAGCCCTTTTTATTCTGGGATATGACGGAGTAATAATAATACTTACCTTTCTGGATATCGGTATCGCTGTACTTCTGGTCGGATATTGTAGCAAGCAGTTTCCATTCCTCGTCGTCGGCATCCCACTTTAAAACCAGGTTCTTTTCCGCTGAGGAATCGGACTTCCATTTAACCTCGACATGATCGGAAAATTTCCCCTTGCTGACTTCGAAGCTTTTCGGCGTCCCCGGGACTTTTCCGGTAACTACAACATCGTCATCGTCATCATCGTCGGCATCAACGACCACATCGTCATCGTCGTCGTCATCGGTGACTATTTTATCGTCGCCGGGAGTATTCTCCTGAATATCCTCCATCACCATGACCGCGCCGGTAACCTGCGGGAAAAACTTATAGGGTATCCATGCATACCCCTTATCGCCCCACCCGGTTCCCCATGAATTGATCAGCTTGAACGCGCCGCCGTATTTACTGTCGTCATATCCGACCAGCGTCATCGCATGGCCGCCCATCGATTTGCCCGACTTAGAGTTGTAGACGGGATTGCTCTTGCTGATATTATTGAAATTCATATAGACCGTGGCTCCGAATATCACCGGATAACCCTTAGCAAGATAGGATTTAATCGTGCTGATATCGGTCGGTTTGATCGTATAGAATGTTTCCGCTTTAAACTTTCCGGCTTCTTTTATTGCCTGCGAGTTCGGTTTCGATTTATAGTTTTTAACATTATAGGGCATTGACTTTAATGTCGCGCACCCCTGCTTAACCATCAGTTGACACGCGTCATAGATAGACGAGCCGTGATCGACTCCGCCGTTGATCTGGTTATAGATATACGCCGGGCTGAAAAGAGTATCGTTGTTATATTTCCATTCATGCTCGATATATTCCTGATAGGACTTGGCGGCGTATGCGGTTGCCCATGCCACACAACTGCTCTGCATACCCTGACTTCCCACAGGGGGCATATATTTCGATAGATCGACTTTAGTCGGGAGTTCACGGGGTATCGCGGACGCGGGGGGAACCATCGCCCCGGCGGAATACATCTTCGGGATCGATTCTCCGCTCCATCCGCCCACATACTTAGAATAATCCTCGGTCCAAAGGCTGGTGCTGGCAAACAGGGTAAAAAACAGCCCCGCCAGTACTATTACCGTTTTCTGATACCGCATCTTATTCCTCCTTTACGTGTCGAATAAGTCTATCATAATTCGAATTCTTTTTCAACCATTTTCATATATTATTCGTCAATTTTATCCTCATCGTCCGATAACGAGGAAAGCCCTAGTCCTAAAAGCCGGATCCGCTTTTTATCGGCTTCGGTTTTCTTGAGAAGCAGGAGCGCCTCGCTGAAGATAATCTCCTCGTCACGCGTCGGCTTTTCGATCGTGCGGCTCCGGGTAACCGTATCAAAATTCGCGTACCTTACCTTAATCGTCACAGTTTTACCGGATATTTTCTTCTTCTCCATCGATAGGCTCAATTCATGGGCGCTCTCCCTGAAATACGCCTCGATCTGCTCCCGCATGTAAATATCCTTCGGATAGGTGTATTCCTGACTGATCGATTTACGGATCCAGACCGGGTCGACCTCGCGTTCGTCGATACCCCGCGCGATATAATAAAAATATGCGCCGGATTTCCCGAAGTATTCAGTCATTTCCTCCAGCGTGAACTTCCGCAGGTCGGCGCCGTTAAAAATCCCGTGCTCGGTCATCCGTTTCTCGGTCGCCGGGCCCACGCCGTAGAACTTCCCGATCGGCAGTTGATCGATAAACCCGATCGCCTTATCCGGGGGTATGACGGTCAGCCCGTTCGGCTTCTGGAAGTCGGACGCCACTTTAGCGAGAAACTTATTATACGACACCCCCGCGGAGGCGGATAGACGGGTGACCATCCTGATACGCGCCTTGATTTCCTTCGCGATACGCGTCGCGGAATCGATCCCCTTTTTATTGACGGTAACGTCGAGATAAGCCTCGTCGAGCGACATCGGCTCGACCAGATCGGTATAATCGTGGAATATCGCGCGGATATGCTCCGATGCCTCCTTGTAACGGTCGAAATGCGGATATACCAGTATCCCCTGAGGGCAGAGCTGGATCGCCGTCTTGGTGGGCATCGCGGAGTGCACGCCGAATTTCCGCGCCTCGTAGGACGCGGTGGAGACCACCCCGCGCGTCTCGGGAGAGCCGCCCACTATCACGGGCTTTCCCCGTAACGCGGGATTGTCGCGCTGTTCTACCGACGCGTAGAACGCGTCCATATCTATATGAATAATCTTGCGGATTTTGTCCATGGAATAATTTAACGCGGCGGGAGTCGGCAGTCAAGAAATCGTAGGCGGCCTTTTTCGTGAATAATATTTATTGATTTCTTGACGGATTCTCAAATCTTTTTTATAATACTATTCTCGATAAACGATGGGGTTGTAGCTCAGTTGGTTAGAGTACTGGCCTGTCACGCCAGGTGCCGCGGGTTCAAGTCCCGTCAACCCCGAAAGATAAAGCCCCGCCATTGGCGGGGCTTTTTGTATATCCGTATATTTCTTTTATTCCTAATTATCCGCTAACTTACTCAGTTTCTTTCTTTCCCCGGAGTCGAGGCTCACCTTACGCATACGGACGCTCTTCGGGGTGACTTCCACCATCTCGTCTTCACGGATATATTCCATCGCTTCCTCGAGGCTGAACTTCACCGCAGGCGCGATCTTGATCGTCTTATCCGAACCCGCCGCGCGCATATTGGTCATCTTCTTTCCCTTCTGCACATTGACCTCAAGGTCGTTATCCTTGTTGTATTCGCCGATAATCTGCCCGGCATATACAATATCGCCCGACTCGCAGAAAAACTTCCCGCGATCCTGCAGCCCGTTCAACGCGTAATCGGTGACCACGCCTTCTCCCATCGATATAAGCGCTCCGGTCTGGCGCTGCTTGATCGAGCCCTTGAAGTACTCGTACTGGTAGAAGCGGTGATGCATGATGCCTTCGCCCTGCGATACGTTCAGGATACTGTTACGCAGACCCATCATCCCCCGGGCGGGAATATGGAACTCCATGCGGGTCATACTGCCGCGCTCCTCCATCTTGATCATCAATCCCTTCCGCTGTCCGACGAGGTCGATAATCTTTCCGGCATACTCTGACGGGGTTTCGACAGTCATCAGATCGATCGGTTCGGTCTTCTTCCCGTCGATCTCCTTGAATATCACCTTGGGCGCGCCTACTGAGAACTCGTACCCTTCGCGACGCATATTCTCGATCAGCACGGAGAGATGCAGGACCCCGCGCCCGGAAACAATGAACATGTCGGTGATTCCCGTCTCATGCACCCGAAGCGCCACATTATGCTGGAGCTCTTTAAAGAGACGTTCCCGCAACTGACGGGATGTCACATATTTACCCTCGCGTCCATGGAACGGCGAGGTATTTACCGAGAATGTCATACTGATGGTCGGTTCGTCGATAGTCAGGAGGGGCAACGGTTCGGGATTCAGCGCGTCGGCAAGCGTATCGCCTATATCGATATCCTCTACCCCGACTATAGCGCAAATATCGCCGGTAGCTACTTCCGAAACTTCGGTACGCCCCAGTCCTTCGAACACATAGATCTGTTTCAATGAAATATTATGAATCGCCCCGCTCCGTTTGATAATGCACATCGGACTGCTTTTATCGACTATACCCCGGAATACCCTTCCGATGCCGATTCTGCCGACATAGGAGTTATAGTCCAGCGAAGTGATCTGCATCTGTACGGAGCCCTCGATCTGCTTAGGCGCGGGTATCCGTTCGACAATCGTCTCCAAAAGCGGCGTAAGGTCTTTGCGTTCGTCCTTGAGGTCGCGTACCGCCCAGCCGTTCCGTCCGCTCGCGTAGATCACCGGAAAATCGATCTGCTCGTCGTCCGCCCCCAGTTCGATAAACAGGTCGTATATCTCGTCGAGCACTTCGGGGGGACGGTTATCCGGGCGGTCGATTTTATTAATCACCACGATGGGTTTCAATTCGAGGCTGAGCGCCTTCTCCAGCACGAAACGGGTCTGCGGCATCGGCCCCTCGAAAGAATCCACCAGAAGCAGAACCCCGTCCGCGAGCTTCAGCACCCGTTCGACTTCGCCGCTGAAATCGGAATGCCCGGGAGTATCGATCAGGTTTATCTTGATATCCCTGAAATTAATGCTGATATTTTTCGAGAGGATGGTGATCCCCCGTTCCCGTTCCTGATCGTTGGAATCCAGGAAACATTCCTGTACTTCCTGGTTCTCTCGGAACACCTTGCTCTGTTTGAGGAGCTCGTCCACCAGAGTCGTTTTACCGTGATCGACATGCGCGATAATCGCGACATTTCTTAAAATTTGCACAATATCTCCTTAATCATCTTATCTGAATTTGCGAATAAGTATTATAACGGGAAACCGGCTTACAGTCAATTCGGCGGAGGCTTCTAGCAGGATTTATAGCATCGAGAAGCCGCTGCTTAAAGTAACTTGCTTTTATCGGGAAAATATTTTACTATAGATTGTCCCAATTCTTTCATGGAGCGGATTATGAAATATATCATCGCGATTATTCAGCCATCCCGTCTGGAGGCGGTACGCGACGCCCTTCATGAGGCGGAAATCACCCGTATGACCATTTCCGACGTCATGGGGTATGGACGGCAGATGGGGCATACCGAGAACTTTATGGGCAAGGAGTACGAGATACATTTCACCCGCAAGGTAAAAATCGAGATCGCGGTGAACGACGATTTCCTCGACGTCACTATCGATACGATTATGAAGCACGCGCGCACCGGGAAAATCGGCGACGGTAAACTTTTCATTTTCCCGATGGAGGAAGTCATCCGTATCCGCACCGGGGAGACCGGCAGAGAAGCCATTTAAGGTCACTTTTAAAAACCCCCTTTTCAAGGCGGCAAGGAAGTGACCATTGGGCGTATTATAAAGAAATATTAATACTATTGTTATAAATGTGAATAGTTTTTAGAACCGCCCTTAATTTTTTCATATAGCAAAGGAGGAATCATGAGTTTCAATTTAAAGCCCCTTACCCAATTCAAGGGGCGCCCCGGTCCGTTAATGGTAATCGTGATGGACGGGATCGGTATCGGAAAAGAATACGAGGGGAACGCCGTCTATATGGCGAAGACCCCCGTTCTCGATAAGCTCTTCAAGAGCGAACTTTACGCCGAGCTCCGTGCGCACGGTACCGCCGTAGGACTCCCGTCCGACGACGATATGGGCAACAGCGAAGTCGGGCATAACGCTCTCGGCGCGGGACGCGTATTCGCGCAGGGCGCGAAACGGGTCAACCAGGCTATCCATGACGGGAGTATTTTTAAAAGCGCCGTGTGGACGAAAATCGCCGCGCAATGCAAATCCAATCATTCCGCGATCCATTTCATCGGGCTTCTTTCCGACGGTAACGTGCATTCTCATATCAATCACCTGATCGCGATGATCCGTCAGGCGGACACCGAGGGTATCGAGAAACTCCGGGTGCATATCCTACTCGACGGGCGCGATGTGCCGGAGAAGTCGGCGCCGACCTATATCGATATGCTGGAGTCCCATCTCGACAAGTTCCGCGCGAAGGGACGCGATTATAAAATCGCCTCCGGCGGCGGACGTATGGTTACTACTATGGACAGGTATTTCGCGAACTGGGAAGTAGTTAAAAAAGGATGGGACGCGCATGTGCTCGGCAAGGGACGCCAGTTTAAATCCGCGCGGGAAGCGGTGGAAACCTACTATACCGAAGACCCGAAAATGACCGACCAGTATATGGATTCGTTTGTCGTCGCCGAAAACGGCAAGCCAGTCGGGACTATCGAGGACGGCGACTGCGTGGTATTCTTTAACTTCCGGGGCGACCGCGCTATCGAAATAACGATGGCGTTCGAGAATGAACAGGGATTCGGACACTTCGACCGCGTGCGCTTCCCGAAGGTTCTCTACGCCGGGATGATGCAGTACGACGGCGACCTCAAACTCCCGTCGAACTTCCTCGTCGATCCCCCCACTATCGACCGCACGGTCGGCGAATACCTCTGCACCAATAAAGTCACCTGTTTCGCGATGTCGGAGACCCAGAAGTACGGGCATGTCACCTACTTCTGGAACGGCAACCGTTCGGGATATATCGACGAGAAGCTCGAGAAGTACCTCGAAATCCCGTCGGATAAAATACAGTTCGACCAGGCGCCGAAGATGAAAGCCCGCGAGATCACCGAAAAGGCGAAGGAACTCCTCAAGTCCGGGCAGTATAAGTTCGGGCGTATCAATCTCGCCAACGGGGATATGGTCGGGCATACCGGAATTATGCCGGCCGCGATCACCGCGGTCGAGACAGTCGATACCTGTGTCGGCGAGCTGATCGACCTGGTCAGCAGCCTCGGCGGGATAACAGTGGTCACCGCCGATCACGGCAACGCGGACATCATGTACACCGAGAAGAACGGGAAGAAGGAAGTCCAGACCGCGCATACCCTCAACCCCGTCCCGTTCGTAATCATCGATTCCGGGTATCAGGGCGAGTATAAGATGGCGGATATCGAACAGCCCGGGCTCGCGAATGTCGCGTCCACGATATGCAACCTTCTCGGCTTCGAGGCGCCGGAGGGGTATGAACCGTCGCTGATTGAGTTCAAATAGAGAAATTAAAATAAATAAAAAGCCCCCGCTTTTAAGCGGGGGCTTTTCTTTTCGATAGGAGTTTATTCCTTTCTAGGGGTGATCTCGAAGATATAGACGCTGTACGGGGCGAGCTTTAACGCTAATCCCGCATTCTGATCGTTTCTGTTCGTCGTGTCGGACGCGAGAGCTGTCGCCTTCATATCGGACAGGAAAATATCCTTGAACTGGTACTTCACAGAGGTATCCAGCCCCATGTTTTTCCATCCGTCGGCGGGTATCTTGATGACCGTATCCATCGCCTCATCCCTGTTAAAGTTATACACAAACAGGAGTTTCTGGTTCGCGGAATAGCGCAGATACGCGTATCCCTTCTTGCTGTCGAAACCCGTGCTCTGGTTCTTGGAATTCGCGAAATACAGGTCGTAGACATTCCCGGAGTTGATCGCCTCGTTATCCTTCGATAGATTGAGGAGTTTCATATAAGTATCGCGGAGTTTCTTCTGCGAGTCGCTGAGCAGGCCGCCGTCGAATTTCCCGCCGTTCATCCATTTCTGGTGCTCGGTGACACCCCAGTAATCGAAGATCGTAGTCTTGCCGTCCTTACCGGAGAATCCCTCATAGCCGTCGCCCGGCTCGCCCACTTCCTGTCCGAAGTAGATCATGGTCGGCCCGGCGAAAATGGTCGCTGAAAGCACCATCCCGGGTATCGCGTTCCACGGGTCTTTGCTGAAGCCCTTCGACGCCACACGGAGCTCGTCATGGTTCTCCAGGAATGTCAGCATATTCTGCTGGTACGGCTTGACGTTATTCCATGCGAAATAGACGTCGCCGGTATTCCCGTCTTTATTCTTATCATAGATCAGCTTCTTGACCGAATCGTACATCCCTACTTTATCGTAGAGATAATCGAATTTACCGGTATCGATATAATTCTTGTAGGCGTTGCGGTTGTAGATTTCGGCGATAAACACGATGTTAGGATTCACTTTCTTGACCTGCGGGATCGCCCATCCCCAGAACTCCACGGGCACCATCTCCGCCATATCGCAGCGGAATCCGTCCACACCCATCTTCGCCCAATAAATCAATATATCGACCATCTTGTACCACGTGCCGGGCTTCTTCCCGTTGACGTCGAAGTAGGTCTTGCGGTTATTCTGGATATCCACGCCATAGTTCAGCTTGACCGTCTCGTACCATGAGCCCGCGTCGGGGGTGGGAGTAAACTGGTCGTTCCCGGTCGCCTTAGCGGGATTTTCGTCGAACTTAGCGTCCTCGGTCGGGAAGGTCAGGTCCTTACCGAGAGGGTCGTTCTTCGGCGGCGTGAACGTCTTTCCGACGAGATAGTAATAGTTGTTATTCGGATCGAATGCCTTCGTCTTATCGTCCGTCGCGCCGAGGTCTTCAACACCCTTGGGCTTCGCATCGGACTGGTAGAAACGCGCGACATGGTTGGGCACAAAGTCAATAATCACCTTGAGACCGTTCTTATGCGTGCGGTCGATCAGCGCCTTGAACTCCGCGAGACGGTTCTTGATATTGACGGCCATCGCGGGGTCGACGTCATAATAGTCCTTGATCGCATACGGGGAACCGGCGCGGCCCTTCACGACATCCGCGTCATCCATCGGTATCCCGTACTTCGTGAAATCCTCCATCTGCGCATGCTCGAGCACGCCGGTATACCAGACATGGGTAATACCGAGCTTTTTCAGTTCCTGCAGGGCCTTGTCGGTGATATCGTTGAATTTCCCCACACCGTTCTGTTCAATCGTACCGAATTTAACGTTATTGGTAACTGTATTACCGAATAGACGGGTCATCATCTGGTAGACGACGAGCTTGTTATTGCCGATGCCGGTCAGTACGACATTCGGGTCTTTCGGTAGGGTCTTCGGGGGCGCGGGTTTTGTATCTTCCTGCACCTCGCCGTCACCGCAAGCGGCGAATAATACCATCATGGCCGATAGAATCAGCCAACTGAGACGTTTTTTCATATATGCCTCCTCATTTAATAAATGCGTACCCTGTCATAGATAACCACCGCGTTTTCAGCGTACGCGGCGACGAATATTTCCTTCAGCCCGACCTTCAGCCATCCCTTATACGGCGCGAAGAATTTGACCACGCCGACATAAACAGGAGTGCCCTGCGGCACGCCCCATACATTCCCGGCGGGGGCGATAAAACGCTCGAGCGCAAGGAGTTCGCGGAATGTTTCCTGCGCGAAATGTTTATGCTGGACGATCTGCTGATAGACCCGGGCGATCTCCGTGTTAATCGCGGGATTCTGGTAGGCGTAGTCGTTGTAAAAATTCAGCTGGGGAATCGCCCGCAGCGGGTCGATCTGAATATCCCCGTCAATACCGGTGAGCTGAATATTCCGCTGTCCGCCCCACTCCACCGGATATACCATATTCGAGATTTTTACCTGCGTATTCGGGAGAAGGTCGTTATTCCGAATTACCGTGCTCTGGTTCACCGAGAAATCAGGAACCGAATTCGCGAACGGAAGCAACTGATTGAACACGTAACCGACAGCCGCGGTATTGGTGCTTTTCATATTTGTAAAGTAGGTCATCAGAGCATGAACGCTTCCCTTTTGCGATACCACTATGTTTACGCCCTTCGTAAAGTTATCGAGGCCGATTGTATAATACGCCAGATGAAGGAGAGCGAAATTTTTCAGCATAAAATCGACATTGCATGCCATTTCTTTCGAGCTTTCGAATCCGCTCTTGACAGCCTTCTCGTAGAATTTATACCCCGGCGCGGGAACAATCATCGAATGATCGGCCTGCACCTTACCCTCGTCGTCTATAAGACGCTGGTATAGATCGGTGAACGCGAAGCAATAATCGTCGCTCCATCTCAGCAGACCTTTAAACCAAATCCCGGCTAACGCGCGCCGTATCTCGTCGGTCATCGCGTTGTTCAGGACGACGAAGGTATTATTTTTAACGATATTGACGAGATTATTCAGGGACGCGGACTGGATGAGGATCAGGTTCTTCTGCGGCAATGCGCCGAGAAGGGTCTGGTAAGCGTTATAATAATCGGATATCCGTTCGATCGGTATCGGTATGGCGGATGTGGAATAAAGCTCGTAGTTGATACCGGCGGAGGATTTCTGCTGGTAGGTAAATTTCCCGCAGATAAGAATGGGGTTATCCATCGCGCTGAACGCAAACCCGCCGGCGGTCTGCTGCTGATAGGGTATCACCAGATACTTATACCCCACGGGAGAGACAAGGTTCGCGGTGATTTCGCCGGGCTCGTTCAGCGCCGGAAGCCAGTCCTGAATGATAAAGTCCTGCGCCGTGATCACCAGCCCGTACTTCAGGGTGATTTTCCCGTTGTACTTCTTTTTTACGTCGCTGATCTGGTAGATATTGTCGTTTTTATAGAACTGGATGTTCGCGAACGGCGGGGATGCCAGACTGATTAATCTCGCCCTCGCGGGCACGATGATCTTAATCTGATCGTTGGTGATATTGTATGCGATGGTGATGATGAGCTCTTTATTCTGGATCGCCACATCGATTTTCGCCTGATATCCGAAGAAAAATGCCGGAAATAACAAAAATCCCATGAAAATTAACAGCTTTTTCATTCCTTCCCTCTCCCAAGAAAATATGCTATATTTTAGGATGCTTTTTTTAAATACTCAAATATCGGAAAGGATATTCCTAAGATTTGACGAATTATTTCTCTGTTATATAATTCTATTTGAGTAAAGGAGGTTCGGTGAGAGAAGAAGAAAGACGCCTGATGGTCGAACAGCAGATTTCCGGCCGCGATGTAACCGATACCCCCGTATTACAGGCTTTGCTGAAGGTCGAGCGGCATCTTTTTGTTCCGCATGATCAGCAGGCGGACGCATACGGGGACGGGCCGTTACCGATCGGCGGAGGGCAGACGATTTCACAACCGTACATTGTCGCTTATATGACCGGGGCGCTGAAACTGACCCGCGATAAAAATGTGCTGGAGATCGGCACGGGATGCGGATACCAGACCGCCATCCTTGCCGAGATCGCACGCGATGTCTACACTATCGAACGTATCCCCCGGCTTTCGGAACAAGCCTCCGCCCTTCTGACATCGTTAAACTATAAAAACATTCATTACCATATTGGAAACGGTTTTAACGGGTGGCCGGAGCATGCCCCCTACGACGGTATCGTTGTGACATGCGCCCCGCAATTTATCCCGCAAGCCCTGACCGCGCAGTTAGCCCCCGGCGGAAGGATGATTATTCCTGTGGGAACGCCGGGATACCAGGAGCTTTTACTGATACGGAAAAGCGATAACGGGAAGATCACCGAGCGCGCGCTCTGCGGGGTACGTTTCGTCCCGATGGTTGAGGATTAAAAAAGGGACTGCCTTCCGGCAATCCCTTAAAATATATGTCCTCTTTTTCAAGAAGCGTCCTAATATCCCCAGTTTCCGCCATAGTTATACGCCCCGGTATTCATCCCGTCGTTGAGTTGGTATACCCATAATAAATCGCCGTAGACCGTATCGTGGTATACAACGTCCAGCGAATTGGTGTAGAAACCATTATTCATCAACCATTGCCCGTTCATAGGAATCGACTCAGATATTGCTATCGTCTTTTTGCTCACGGGGATGGATTTTGTAATGTTAAAATTGTTGTTCTCAATAACCACATAGCCGGGATTATTAATAAACATGAGACCGATCATCTGATTGGTCACACCAATGTTGAAGGTATGGTCTCCCTGAATATACGAGTTCCTGATTTCAGTCGACTCTCCGCCGTCGATGTAGAGGAGACCGAAGGTATAGGACAATGTTCCCGAACCGCTGACATTGTTATCATAGTTCGAACAGGTTTCCAGAAACACATGAGAATCTTTCGCGTAGAAAGTCTGGCCGATATTCACGCTCACGGGAGTTTCACAATCGTTATCGAACCACTCAGTGTTCCATAATTCCACCCAGCTTCCCGTATCGAAGTAGAAGGCGGAACCCTTTTTCGCGGTGTTCTGATCGATCTCGGAGGAGTACATTTTAAATGTGGAGTTCTGACTATAAACCGCGCCGCCCATATCGGAATTGTTGCTTTCGATAATGCTGTTATAGATTTCCATATAAGAATCCAGTATATAGATTCCGCCGCCTTTCTCGCCCAAACCCAGCCCGGTGGCTCTTATCAGGGTAAGCCCCTCAACGCGGCAATACGAGATCCCCGAAGCAGTTAGTATGTGTTTGACAATTGAGCTGCCATTGATGATAGTAGGATAGCTCAGCGGATTCTGGTTTATAAAGTCCGATGAGAAGCCGCCATAGATTTGAATTCCACTCCTTAAAACAACAGGCGCGGTTATCGAATATGTACCCTGGGCAATATTCACCGAATATGTCCCGATACTATTCGCGAAATCTATCCCCTTTTGAACCGACGCGAAAGGTTGAGACCTGTATCCCTTACCGGTGGAATCGTTACCGAATGGAGCGACATAAACCTGGGGGTACACTTTCAGAATGTTGGTTTTCACGAATTTGTTTCCGGCCATATCCCATGCCAGAATGACGTTCGTGACCGTTCCCCCGCCGGGAGTGTTATAGTTCATCCAGCACCCGACATACTTGTTAAACATATCCAAACTGCTATTCGCCGTAACGCCGAATATCGGGGACATCATTATATTCGATACAATACCCAGACCGGATAAATCGTCCATCAGGGTGATATCCTGATTGACCCACTCGGTGTTAGCCACATAAGCATTATTGGTATACCTGACATATTCCAGCTTGGGAGGTATCGAATCGGAGATTATCTGATGTGACAATGTATAATTTGTTTTAAATGTACTGGATATCGCCATCGCGATAACCGTATTCGTTTTATTCAGGTTGATTAGCGTGTTCGTGTTCGACCAGCAAAAGCTGGTTCCCGAATAATTGACCTTATTTATCAGCGTCCAAGCCCCGTTATTCACCTTGATTTTTATTTGGCTGATACTATAACCCGCATCGACGGACGCCGACCCGTAAACCAGCGGGGTATTTCCCATCACCGCCGATTTCAACCAGTTACTCATGGTTATCAGCGGCATATCCGGGGCGACAGTGACGGAAATAGTCTGCGTCAGCGAGGTATTCCCTACGCCGTCGACTGCATACACCGATACTGTATGATCTCCGACTGTGTTTCCCGAAGAAATAAATCCCCAGCTAGTTCCGGCCTTAGCCGCGGAAGAATACCCCATTGCATCAATGGTATAGTAGACACTCCAATCATTTATCCATGTTAACGCGTCATAAGCGTCGATAATACCCGAAATAGTGGACGGGACTTCCATTCCGGCGGTTGGATACAGCAGGGTACATACCGGACGCTGCTGGTCGACGACCACACGTTTATCCTGAGGCCATGAAATGACACCCTTGCCTGAGACGGCATAGATTGTTACAATATTCTGCATATTTTTAAATAGAGTGACTGTAACCGACCAGTTATTCGTCCCGGAGGCGATATTGGTGATCTTTATATTCGTATTATCACCGCTCGTCACGCTAAAGACATTGCTGATATATCCTTCCGAGATATCCGCGGTCCCGTAGAAATACGCGGACGGCTGGTTGGTATAGGTATCATAGTTCCACGGTTGATTGATAGTTACCCACGGGGTTGGCACCTGAATATAGAAATCGACCCCTTTGTTGCTGTCGAGTCCGTTCACCCCATAAGCCGTAATACTGAGGTGCTTCCAATTG